>CAIWTN010000152.1 GCA_903915625.1 uncultured Pseudomonadota bacterium
GCAATGGCAACCTACCGACTTGTTAAATTGGTTTAAGGAAAAACGCCTCGCAATCTCTGGGGGTACAGATGAAATTCCGCCTGTGGCTGGTTACGCATCGACGCATGCAGCTGATCGCGATTTTGTTATTACGAGAAACAGCGGTGATCCATTTCGATCAAAGTACGGCCTCAAACTATCGCACTATTTGCCTGCAGCTGATAAGTTGTCCTCATCTGAAGATCTAGATCTTCGCGCCGGAAGACTCTTATCGCCGTTTAATATTTGCCTAACGCCAAAGACGATGCGCAGTCTTTCATCCGGATATACACACAGTATTATCCAGGGGCCGATATCCAGATTGTTCCGAAACGACATCGGCGAGACTGACTATTATATGTCTATCTTACATACGCTTCTTATGGAACGGGTCTACGCTCAAGACGGTGGAAGCTCAGCATATCAAGAATATTACACGCTATGCAGCGCACCCTATACTTTGACTCAGATGCACTTCGATCGGTGCAGGGCTAATGCATCGGACATTCGCGTTCGGTTTACGTCCCCAACCAGTGATTTAGGGACATCGGCTTCGTCACCATCATCAGCGCAAGGGCACCGCATTGCCATTGCGAATCAACAGGAGTTAACAAATGCACCTGGTGGATTCGTCGTGGGTCATACATATGCTCTTGACGAGATTCGCCGAGTTCTAGGCGGTAGCCCGATGCCCGCTATTAACAGAGATGGTGGCCAACCGACGTGGGCCAAATTTAATTGTGGCCGTAACTATAATCCCGAAGGGCCTAGCATTTTAGGAATCCATGTAGGCCCAGGTCGTGAAGCTGCCGCACTGGCTTGGGCCAGAACCGGAGTGAACATCCCGTTCTTTTTTCGCACAGGAAATGTCGGCGGTTTTGATTATCTTGGGCTAGCATCGGCTCATCTCGTGCACCAGGGTGTCGATGCGCAGAATTATGCACGGATTAACTCATATCCAACGCCGGACCAGGTCGCGCTGATTCTCGCTGTAGTGCTGGATACGCCTGCGAACGACACCTAAACGTTAAAATCGCGATCCGCGTTTGAAAAGTGTAAAATTCAAATGCAAAACCTTCGCCTCACCCCTACCCACCTGATGCCGCTCAACCTCACTAGGCAACACGTCTGCACCACCATTTTCCATTTGCTTTTCGAAACTCCGGCGGAACCAAAAATCCGCTGCTTTATGATCGATGGGTACACCTTCTCCGTTTTTTAGCTGCGTTCCCAAGTTTTGCATTGCTACATAATCCCCGTGATTGGCGGCATGGAGGTTGATTTGTGCTCCGTAGTATTGGTTACGAATCATTCCCGGGTGGTGGTTAAACTGATAAGCAAGAAGTGCTGTGCAGTTTTGATCGCCTAGTGCAGCGCCAGATTGTAGCAGGGCTACGGCCGAAGCTGGGTCATAAGCTTGGCCTTCAGGATTGAACAACTCGTGAGCGAGTAGAAACATCGCGTGAGTGTCCATTTCTTCAACTGCGGCTTGTAGCCAGAATAGGCCTTTGATGTGGTTTTTCTTTGCTAGGTCTCGGCTTTGATCTGAATCATCGGACTTAATTGTACTGCGCGACAGATACTGGGTCGCCATAGTAACTACCGGCTTTAACGTGCTGGAGTAGATCCCGGCGGTCAGCATTGATTCTAGGTTGGAATCACATGGCAATGCATAGGAAAACATACATGCTATTCGCGCTAGAACATTTCTCGCATCCGAAAAACCTAGCCTAAGCGACATTTGAGTCAATCGAAGTGCAGCCTGGGGATTCATCATGCTCGATGGCAATGTGACGAGACCGTCTGCCCAGTGTGCATGGGCTCCGCAATAGCTGGTGGTGGTTGCTCGCTTAAACCAAGTAGTTGCGAGTTCGGTGTCATTCACCTCCGGGTCGCTATAGTATCCTCCTAGCAATGCCATGCTCATACCGTCTCCCGCCCGGGCAGCACGCTGCAGCAAATTGATGGCTGTGTGCGAGATACTGTGGTTTGGTGACTCTTTGCACATAGCGCGAGCAAGGTCCCGCATAGCTTGTGGTTGGCCGCAGTCTGCTGCATCGGCTAGGTATTTTCGGGCCGCCTCAGGCGAGGGTTCGTTTGTACCCCAGCTAGTCGCAAAACATAGGCTCAGTGCATACATTGCGGAAGCATCACCGCGATTTACCCGATGCATCAACATTTGGTACGCAGCACCTGGGCTCTCTGGTGGAGGCGCACCGACCGCATCTAAAAAGGCAAGGATACGCATCGCTCTGCTGTGTAGGCTATCGGCAGCTAGTTGTAGATATTTCCTACCAAGGCTGTGATCGACCGGGACCAAGCGTCCATATAGGTACATTTCGCCAAGTAGGCACTGGGACTCACGATCTGCGTTATCTGCAGCTGTGCGTCGCCAACGAAGCAATTCCATAGCACTGGCGCCAGGTAGCATGCATTCTTCAATCATCCAAGCATAGCTACGCTGTGCAAGGTGGCAGCCCCGCCTAGCTCCGACAAGAAACCAGTGAGCCGCCTGCTCTAGATCTCGCTCCACACCATCTCCGACCAGGTAGCGATTGGCTAGCAGCCAAGCTGCGTAACCGATGCCGGCTCGTGCGCCAGCAATAATACGTGGTAGTGCATCAGGGAGTTGAAAAGTGGGTACAAAGTCCCTCATAACAAAACTCCTGCGTAAATGGTTACGAGTTTCGTTTACGAAAACGGTAGTGAAAAACTCACTCACACCTAATAGGCGTAGTGGCGTCTACATTTCACAGCTGTCTTCGAATATCCAAATCAATTGACCGTTTTGTCACTTTCGGCAATGGTCAGCAGTCCGTCTCTCAGTATAGGGATCGCTATCCGCCGATTGATGATTAGTGGTTGAATCAGCTTTGTGCTTATATTA
>CAIWTN010000153.1 GCA_903915625.1 uncultured Pseudomonadota bacterium
ACAACCGACATGTGGCGAGAATCGGCTCGTCACTTACTTCCGGGAAGCCCATTTCTGACAGGGCACCGGTAAAGCGAGCACGGTCTTGCTTAATGTACTCATTCATTTCGGCCAACGTTGCGCCGGTGGTGCCAGCAGGGCTGGTCGGTGCATTGACGCCAGCAGAGTGACAAGACATGCAGGACTCTCCGTTGATTACGAATCCACATGGTGCCTTACCACCGACGCAGCGTGTGAGTCCGTCCTGCGGACGCCTCATATCGGTCGCCACCGGCAATGAGCCAATGCCGCTACCGGCAGGTACGTCGAAGCGATGCTGGTTACCGAAACCGACTAAGTAATAGGCCTGCAGACCATTTGGCAGACTATAGATGATCTCGCCAGCGACGAGGTCAGGGATCGCAGTCGTGCGCAGACTACGCGGATCGCGAAAACCGCGTTGCTGTACATCAGCGCGCCCGAAGTCATAGGAACGCCAGTAGTATCCACCCGGTTTACCACCATTGTTTATCGGCACACGCATTAGTACGCGCCCTTCGAAGGTCACATCGGACTTATCCGTATTCACGTATTTAGCCTGATTGTAATCAACTCTAAGTGTTGCGTCTAACATGGTACCGAGCTGCGGAAGGCGTAGCAGGTAGTCGTATACTTCTGGACGTGAAAGCACAAAAACTAACCAGTCACCCTTAACGACAGTGGCGGATCCGATACGAGACAGGTTTTCCTGTGCATACGGAGCGCTGTTTAGACGAGCGACTGCACCTGGCTGGGCAAACTCGTTAAAGTCTATGCGATAGACTGTTTTAGCTGCGTCGATCGCGACTGGGCGAACGATAGCGGGTGCCGTGGAAACACTGTTCAAGACTTTAACCATCCCAAAGCGGACAACGTTCAGTTCTGAACTTTGGCTTTTATCAGGAGAAAGATGATCAATGCGAGCATAGACCACGTTAGCGCCACCACGACTTGCCGCGTCGGTAGTGATTAATCGCTCGATGGCTGATGAGTCCGGCACCTGGATATCAGAATCCGGCGCTTCGTTTCCCACCGAGTCGTTACCGGTTAAGAGAGAGTCACCTCGTGCGTCACCGCCACCGGACTTGCCCTTCCTCGCGTCCCGGCCAGATCCCTCTCCCTTTAAATCCGACTCTTGATTGCTCCCTGCAAATGCCGCCGACACAGGTTTGATGCCGCCCGCGCCTGATCCCGCGCTGCAGGAGATCAGGCCCGCTGCGGTCAACACGACACTGAGTCGATGACCGATTGGGACTCTTAACCACATAGTCATGCCGCTCTCCTTGGGTAATCTCTCGTGCAGTCATCTGCAAAGAGTTGGGACACGCCTCGGCTGGAGCGGGGGAATTATTTAATTATATTTTTAAACTAATGATTTTACTGACAAATAAAACCATAATTTATTGATGACCAAGCACAAAGTGAAGTGCCGCCGGGGGATTTCCATCCTCGCGGCGGCGTCATGTTTTTGCTTGAATTATCTGCCGGTCAAACCTGAGACCTCACTGGCCTGTACGCGCTTATCAGTTACTCCACTACGAGCACGGAAAGCATTGAGTGTACCGTAAATAGGCTCTGCCGCATTTGGGTCAATACCCATCTCTTGTAGAGCAGTAGCAAACCGAGCACGATCTTGATTGATTAGCTTAGTCATCTCATCCATCGTTGTATTGTTGGTTCCTGCTACGCTTGTAGGGAAGTTGATACCGGAAGCATGACAGGTCATGCACGATTCACCGTTAATGACGATACCGCAAGGCTTCTTGCCACCTACGCAACGGGTCAAACCATCTTGAGGGCGACGGGAGTCCGATGCAACCCCGGGAGAGATACCGCCAGCGCCAAAAGCAGGCACGTCGTAGCGATGTTGATCACCGAATCCGGTTAAGTAATATCCCTGCAAACCGTTTGGTAAGCTGAAAAAGAATTCACCTGCAACAAACTCAGGAATCTGAGTGGTACGGATACTGGCTGGATCCCTAAACCCACGTTGCTTAACGTCATCCCGCACAAAATCGTAAGAACGCCAGTAGTAGCCACCTGACTTGCCGCCCAGTTCGATCGGAACCCGCGCCAAAACTCGGCCACCGAATGCAACTTCCGACTGTTCCGCGTTGATATACTTTGCCTTACTATAATCGACTCCCAACTGTGCATCGAGCATTCTGCCTAGCTGAGGCAATTTCATGATTGGATCGTAAACTTCTGGACGGGACAGTGCGTACACCAGCCAGTCGCCCTTGATAACTGTAGCATTACCGACTGTCGATACGTTGTCCTGCGCATACGCTGCAGATTTAATCCGGCCCAAAGCTCCGGCTTGCTTGAAGTCAGCAAGATTGACCCGGTAGACTGTCTTTCCAGCATCGATTGCTTGGAGATTAACAATCGATGGAGCCATCGAGACACTGTTCAGAACCTTTACCAAACCTTTACGAACTACATCCATCGTTTCATTTTGTTGTCCATCTTTAGATAGATGGTCAATTGTGACATAAATTACGCTTTGTCCACCGTTGCTAGCCGCATCGGTTTTAATCAACTCTTGCAGCGCGGAGGCATTGCCAACAGGTCCGGCTACCAAATCGACCGCTGTAGCATCGCTAGCATCTGCTGCGCCTTTTTTAGAGCGACTTGCACCACTACCATCGATATTTTTATCGGCGCCATCCTCACTAGAATACGCACTAGAGAAATTACCTGCTTGCGGCGCATTGACGCTGGGCGTCGGTGTACAATTGCTAATTGAAAACAGCATCGACATCCAGGCAATATGTTTCACAGCCATCTTTGCTACTCCTAACCCGTATCACTAACGGGCATTAAACAGTCCGCAGAACCCCGATGCTTGGTTAAATACAAGTTTAGTGCCAAAGTTCAGCAGCGCATGAGCCAACCATATAATCATGATTTTATTTATATTTTATCTGATAGGCGCCCACTGGAGAACAAGAATTTACGTCCAAGGCTTAGTCAATGCATAGTTTTCAGGCACTACAGCAGCATTAAGACAGTGACGGCGATTAAGTTATAACTGACCATATTTTTTGCATATTATGGAAAAACGCTCAAGTTAGCACATTCTAGGACCGATGCCTGCTCAGCGCCCTAAGGCACTCCAATACAAAAAAGTTGGCTAAAAATTTTATACCCCTGATTTCTTAAGCCATTCCTTACCTTAGTCCCGCTAAACTATGGACCTGGTCAAGCGACGAGAAGGGAACATGCGTGGGAAAAATAACAAAAAAAATACCTCTAAATGCCTTTTCTAGAGCCAGTCGCCTTTTGGCCTCGGGCGCCAAAGTCATGGTTCAAGAGGTAGCCAGTCAAATTGCTGGCGGAGATAACGTTCTCGCGACTCGCCTAAAGCAGACGCAAGAGCTGGTTAGTACGATCGGTCAGCTGAAAGGCGCTGCTATGAAAGCGGGCCAAATGCTTAGTATGGAAGCCAGCGATTTACTACATCCGGAAATAGTCAAAATCTTACGTCAATTACAAGACGACACAGCTTTCATGCCTATCGATCAAGTTCGACTCATCCTCTCGCGACAGCTAGGTCGAGAAAAACTTGGCTACATTGAGGACCTGAGTTTCGAGCCCATTGCAGCGGCGTCGATTGGTCAAGTCCATAGGGCCACGATCGAAGGCAAGCCGGTCGCAATCAAAATTCAATACCCTGGCGTAGCCAAAAGTATCGATTCAGATCTCGCGGTACTAAAAAAATTGGCAGGCATTGCCATGAAAATTTACGGAAAGACTGGCGATGTTGATCCCATCGTGGATGAGATCGCAAAAAGCTTGAAAAAAGAGGTCGACTATCGCTTGGAGGCAACGAATATTGAGCTTTTTCGCTCACTTGTTACCGACCCTTCTTATATAATTCCCCAAGTTTTTGAAAAATATTCTACCGACACCGTTCTGACGTTATCGTTTGAGGAAGGGGTAAAAATCAATAATTGGATCGCCTCTCAGCCCGCCGCAGCAGAGGTTGAACACTTCGCCTCGTTGGTTCTCAACCTATTGATCGCGGAAATGGTCGAGTATGGCGTAGTCCAAACCGACCCCAATTTTGCCAATTTCCTTTACCGGCCTCAGGACCGGAAATTGGTGCTTTTAGACTTTGGCGCCACAAACATGTACCAGGTCGAGCTGCGAGAATTACTGAGAACCCTCACTTTAGCTGCATTGTCGGGTGAAGCCGACCTCGTGTTGAAAGAAATCATTAAGGCGGGGTACCTCCATCCAAGCGAATCCGCAGAAGTCATGAGTCAGATGAAGAATCTCCTCACCGTGATCGGCCAGCTAGCAGAGGAGAGTTCCCAACCCTTCCCATTTCGCAACGACCCTTGGCTTAATCAGGTCCGAACCATGGGACAGTCCCTGGCCGAGTCAGTCGAATTCACCCTACCGCCAAAGGATCTCTTATTTCTGGGCCGAAAATTGGGCGGTATGTTCCATATGCTAAAGGATTTAAATGCCAAAGTTGATATGATTGCGATCAAACAACGGTTACATTCGGTATCTATAAGAGAGACGGGGAAGTAGTACGCCTAATTTTAAGAGGATTCCGAGGAGGCAGAGCAGTTGGATCCCTCAGATTTGATGCACATCTATAAAGATATCTTCGCTAAGAAGCTGGTCCTAATCACGGGCAAAGGCGGTATTGGCAAGTCTCTGATTGCAGCAGCTCTGGGTCAGTTCCTGGCAGAGGCAGGGAAGAACGTGCTGATCGTTCAAAACGCTAGCTTAGATCAGATCTCCCCCCTTTTCGGCTTAGCACCTGGCTACGATGAAGCCGTGCGAGTGCAGCCGGGTTTAGATGTCCTCAATATCGATGCCATCGCCAACTTCCGTGACTACATGGTCGAACACCTCGGACAAAAGCGGCTCTACAAAACGGTATTCAGCAATCGCACCGTTAAGGGCCTCATTGATGCCATGCCGGGCTGGGCTGACGTAATGCTGCTCGGTCGTCTCTTGTTCGAGACCGAGCTCCGCCCCCGGCATGACTACGTCATTTTTGATGGTCCAGCATCAGGACATTTTTTAAACTTGATGACCACTCCAGACTCGGTGCTGTCGATGTCATTTGGGGGTCCGCTGGCGAAGGAAACGCAACGCGTCAAAGACTTCTTGAGCGACCAGGCTAAGTGCACGATGCTGTACGTGGGCGTTCCGGAAGAGTTGGTGGTTAGCGAGTGTCTAGATTTTCTTCCACGGCTCCTCAAGGTATCGCCCGTCTCCGTGGGTGGCGTGATCATGAACCGAACACCGCCACCGATAAGACTCGGCCAAAATCCCGACGTCCAACTGAAGCCTGCTGAGAGATACGCTGTGCGACATAGCGATGCTGCGGAAGAGGCACTAGCCATGCTCGCGGCCGATCTTCGTGGTGAAAAAGGCACTTTAGATTCCATACCGATGTGGGCGCTCGCTGATTTTGGTTTTATTAAGGAACCCCTACCCGCTGGTTTTGGACGACAGTTTTTAACCCCGCTTCGCCGCATCGATCGCGTGGGGGCGTCTTCATGATCGAAAGCAAAGACCTCATCCGCAATAGTAAAGTAATCGTCATGCTTGGGGCAGGTGGCGTCGGAAAAACGACATCGGCGATAGTCATAGCACTGGCTGCGGCAAAACTAGGCAAGCGCGTGGCGCTACTTAGTATCGATCCCGCCAAGCGATTAGCAGCAGCCCTCGGAATACCACTCAGCAATGATCTAGCTACCCTTTCGATACCACAAGAATACGGGATTACCGGATCTGTTGCTGCGGCTATGCTCGATCAAAAGGCCGTCTTCGACCAAATGGTAGATAGGCATGCCCCAACGCGAGACGCCGCTATAAGAATTAAAGCAAATTCAATTTACCGTGCCGCCTCAACCAACTTAGGTGGTCCACTAGAATATATGGCCCTTGCAAAGCTGCAAGATCTCTCTGCGGACGCGCGCTATGACTTAGTGGTTCTTGATACTCCGCCAGACACTCATGCACTTGATTTTCTCGCGCGTCCCAATGTTTTAGATGGATTCATGGAAACCAAAGTCATGAACTGGCTAGTGCGACCCTTCCTCGTCGCCGGCCGCCTAGGACTTGGCAAATTACTTTCAGCGAGCGAACGCCTCATGGGCGGGATGGCGAAAGTATCTGGAGTCGAACCTCTACGACTCTTTGCTGAATTTTTGGTCTTGATGCAGGACGTGATCGAAGGCTTCCACAAATCAGGCGAAGCAACCGCTGAACTTCTGCAACGACCCAGTACCAGGTTTATATTGGTCAGCATTCCAACGCACACAGCGCGGCGTTCGGCCGAGAATATTTTCAAGCAACTTCGTGAGCTCAGTTATAAGCCGGAACTTTTATTGGTCAACAGATGCCTCCCTGAAGCAGTGACTGCAGATCTCCTCAGCCAAGAGCAAGATCACCAATTAGCTACCTATGTTCTAAAGGCTAATGGGCAGAGGGAAGTGATCGAAAAGCTCATGTCTATGGCACCCAATATCTGGCGACTCCCAGAGCGCGAGCATGATCCGGGCGATCTGGCGGGATTGATGGACCTAGTGGCCGCCCTAAGCCATCAAAAATAAAACCATTATTGCAAGCCTTAGCATTTTCGCCACATGTGATCTCAAGAGTTAGGCAGAAATTGCCGATGCGCCTTTCGGTACGCAGCGACTTACCGGGGAGGCAACGATGGCTAAGGCACCGCTCATGGAAAAGGCATTGGGGAAACTTCTCAATCTGTCCGGATTCGAAAGCCGCGTTGTTGGCGCTAAGCATAGAAAGCTACACGTATTCGTCGGTGAAGGCTCCGGATCGCTACCACCGATCATGTTAGTCCATGGCATCGGTGCCAGTGCCTCATCTTACGGCCCTCTGATGCACTTACTGCGGTCTTCGTTTAGCAAAATTATTGTCCCTGATTTCCCTGGTCACGGTCTATCCGCGCCGATTTCCAATCTAAAGGGACACGAACAATTATTTTCCGAGACTTGTGCGTCCTTAACCGAGTTTATTCGTGAGCCGATTTATTTATTCGGCAATTCAATGGGCGGTGCCTTTTCGGTCTACTGGGCCGAACACTATAGGGAACTCACGCGGGGCCTTGTGCTTTGTTCGCCCGCAGGAGCACCCATGGAAAAACGAGAACTTGACGCGTTTCGCTCACAGTTTGACTTAAGCACGCTAGCTAAAGCTAGGACCTTTGCCGGCAAGTTAACACACACTATGCCCGTCCCCGCTGCCTGGCTATTGGCGCTCAGCCTGCGCGAGGTTTTTGCGACAAAAACCGTACGTACCCTCCTCGCAAACTTAACCCCTGGCGATGGCTTACACCCTGACGTATTAGCCCGCCTAGATATGCCGGTCATGTTTCTCTGGGGCAAATCAGAACATTTAATGCCGGAGGCACACTTTAATTATTTTGCCGCCCATTTACCCGGCCATGTGTACATCAGTAGGCCGGAACGATTTGGGCATTGTCCACAGCTAGATCGCCCAGCAGAGTTAGCACGGTACATCGTAGACTTCAGTTCTAGCGCTACACAGGCCAAAGTCCGTGGAGCGGCGTAAGTTGCAAATTAAAAGGAGCAATAGTTCCTACATAAAACATGTTTAAAAAAATCAAAATAAAACTAGAAAATAAACTAGCTCGTCTGTATCGATCCAATGATAGTGCAGAATCTGCAATCGATCGTTACATGGTTAATTGGAATGGACGTTACCGCAGCGCCCTAAATCCAACATTTTACCGCATCACATTTTTAGTCCTACTCTTGCCAGTTATTTCGCTTTATTTCTTGAGCCCCGCATCGGCACGGACATCTTTAGTTGTAACATATCTTTTGATGATATCGCAGGTGCTCTATCTCGGAATGCGCAGCAGGTCTCGCACAGCCAATACCTTGGGTATTTATATCTTAGTCAGTCAGTTCGCCTTGATCGGTCACGCCGTGTCATTTCGGTTAATCATGAACGGATCTTTAGATCTTGAAAACAGCATGATTATCTGCGCTATGTACACCACTATGGGTTTTTTATTTATTATCCTTGCTCCGGTGTATAACGGCCTAGCTCTTGCCCTTGCTATGGAACACTTGGCATTGGCCTATTTTTCCTGGGGACCAGGTCATCCGGATAG
>CAIWTN010000154.1 GCA_903915625.1 uncultured Pseudomonadota bacterium
CACTACCGTTGAGGGCCCCGTTACCGCCGCCCTTAGCTTGGCCTCCACGCTCACCATTCGGTTCGGCGTTAAGCGTGCTGCTGGCTGGTCCGGGCGCGTTGTATTTGTTTGCCTCGACTGTTTGGAAAGCAAGTGGCTGTTCACCGCATCCCATCAGTCCAAAGAGGCACACTAACTTAAACATCTGCACCTTGGGTTTACGTGGGCTTTTGGAAGTTTCCATTCGACACCTCTGTGACTTGTACGGCTAACGCGATGAAAGGGGTGGCGCTTAATTGACTGAAGACAACTCAGCACCGTCGCTGTTTCTTGGACAAGGCATCGAATCTTATGGCGTCAAACTTTAACGAGCGTATTAAAAAATTCTATAGGATTCTATAATTAATAATGTTTTTAAAATCGACTTGCGCAGAGCTAATCAATTGATTCCTTTGCCGAAGCCGCAATGATAACGGGCGTTTTTTTTGGCTAACGCAACGCCAATAGGAAGTGTTTTTCGTCCTTTTTGCCGGAATGCCTATTACTACTTATAAGGTCCGAACCTTGATACAATGTTAGTACTGCGAAAATTCTGCATATAAATTCTTGTTTATAAAACTTTCACGATTTCCGGAGAACCGAATGATGCTTCAACTTGGAGCGAGTATCCTCGTTTATGTAAAAGGCTCACGGATCGGTTTCTTGAAGCAGCTATCTTTAAGCTTCCTGTTGCTTGCCCTCTCGTTTGCTATTAGCGAGGGCAAAGCATCAGCCTATGTCTTTAAAGTCACAAATACTGAGAAAGAGCCGATAGAGGTGTCCGTTGCTTATGAGACTGACCGAAAAGGTGAACAAGCCGACACTTTTGGCAAGCGCACCATTGATGGATTTTTCTTGGTACAGCCGGGGGCTACAGTAAATCTATTTTTATACTCGCACCTGCTAAAGACAGCTTGGGTGGGAGTGCGTAGTGGTGCAGACAAAGTAGTTTGGCAACCCTCAGATCGACCTACATTCGATGTCTCCCCTGCTACTGTGACGTGCAAAGTGCTCTGCCGGGTTGAAGAGTTCCCGGGATTTAAAGGCGAAGTTCTACTGTCCCCGTTCGTTCGCCTTGCCGTGATCGATAGTGGCATGACTCTTCATATGGTGAAAATTGCCGAAAATATGCTCGATCAAGACACCGAATTTAAATGGACGCGTCACGTTGATAAGAAAGCCATCAACGTCTGCAACAAGTCTGGTCGACCGGTGCACACTTCGTTTGCCTATTTTGATACCCATCGTCAGGAATGGGTGTCGTCTGGCTGGTACCAAATCAAGGCAGATGCCTGTGCTCAGCCCGTATCTGGCGATCAAGGAGACGTCTATGCTTTCGCCACGGATGATCTAAGCGGCAACGGAAGGACTACGTGGATACCTACTGCGGGGGCGGCCTCATTCTGCACGGATCCAACAACGGCCTATATCCTGACCTACGACGCCTGCGTTGCAGGAGGTGATACGAAATTACGAGTCGAAACCTTTGGGCGACTTGACGTCGCTGACGATGGTTCGATTAACTGGAATATCGAGCCCTAATAAATGGGGGCGCCTAAAAGCGCCCCTAAATCCGACTGAAGCTAGGCTGGGAGCGATGGCACTTACTAGTGCATCGCCCGCAGCATTTGAAATGTATAAATCCCCGTAGCATGACCATCGCTGAAGTGAATCTTTAGCGCATAAGCACCAACGGATTCAATCCGCACAGGCCTCACGGTGTCTGGTACATCTTCTGGCTTTAAGCGCTGCTCGCGGGACCACTCATCGATACACACGGCGCAGGGGCAACTGCGCCGAAGCTCAACGACATCAAATGTGTCCGTGCGACCATCGGTCCAGCGGATGGCTAGGGTGCGAGGATCAGCCTGAGTGATCGCAGTGACGCGGAAGTTCTCTGTGGGCTCAGCCATTTTAGTGTTTCCCATCCACTTAGTTTTTCCATTCCACGGCAAATTGATTTAACACGCCGCTGTTTTGCGCATTAAGGATCGACAGCTGCTGCGCCGCAGCACCGGCCGCTGCAATGTAGGCTTGCGATGCTGGCGCATCCGGAAATGCCGCCACATGCGGTCGACCTTCGTCGCCACCAACCGCCACGCGTGGATCGAGTGGAATCGTCCCGAGTAGAGTGATGCCTGACTCACGCGCCAGACGTTCACCGCCACCGCTGCGGAAAATTGTGTGTTTTTTGTCGCAGCCGTCGCAGACAAAATAGCTCATCGTTTCGACGACGCCGAGCACGGGGACTTTTAGCGTTTTGAACATGCTCATGGCCTTGCGCACGTCGATGAGTGACACCTCTTGCGGAGTAGTCACAATGACGGCACCAGTGACCGGAGCTGTTTGGGAGATGGTTAGCTGGATGTCGCCTGTTCCAGGTGGGTAGTCGATCACGAGATAATCCAACTCGCCCCATTTAACTTGGGTGAGGAATTGTTTGATGACGCTGCCAGCCATCGGACCACGTAAAATCGTGGCATCACTAGCCTGAGTGAACATCCCAACGGAGATCACTTTAATACCATCGGCAAGCGGTGGAATAATTTCGTTAGGACCGCCCTCTTCCGCTAGCGTGGTAATTCTCACCATCCGCGGAATGGACGGGCCGTAAACATCAGCATCCAGCAGACCTACTTTTGAGCCGGCTTTGGCAAGTGCATAGGCTAGATTGACGGCAGTCGTTGATTTGCCGACGCCACCTTTACCACTCGCGACGGCGATGATGTTTTTAACGCCGGCAAGCGCAGGGGTTACCGCAGCATTAGTCTCACGTGGTGCAGCGCTCGTTGTCGCAGTCATCGTCACGTCTGCATGAGCGATCCCTGGAATGTCTTTGAGCACTGTCTCACACTCAGTTTTGAGCTGCTCTTTCACCGGGCACGCTGGGGTCGTTAAGTTTACCTCGACCGAGACTTTGTCACCCTTGATGACAATATTGCGGACAAAGCCGAGCTTAACGATATCCTGATGCAGGTCAGGGTCTTGGACCTTGGACAAGGCTTCTTTTACCTGCTCTTCAGTGACGATTCTTGCGGGCCCACCACTTAATTTGTCTTTAACGCTGGAAAATAAACCCATGGGTCGACTCTTTCTCTCTCGAACATTAGTGCTCTAGTAGTGGCGCTTTATCAGCAGTGTAGTTTCAATAGTGCTCTTCGATATACCTAATCGCCTGCATGCCAGCCTGACAGCCCATACCCGCTGCGGTGATGGCTTGGCGGAATACATGATCGGCGATATCACCGGCAGCGAACACACCAGGAACTTTAGTCTCTGTGAAGTTATGGACCTTTAAGTAACCGTTCTCGTCCATCTCTAGCTGATCCTTAAATACCGAAGAATTTGGCCTGTGACCGATCGCCATAAAGAGACCATCCACAGCTAAAGTTTCGGTCTTGCCGGTGTCCAGATGCCGAAGGACTGCACCTGTTAGGCCGGAAGCATCGGCGACCGTGTCGACGACGTCATAAGGGATCATCATTTTAATGCGAGGATTCTTCTTCGTCCGCTCAACCATGATGTTGGAGGCGCGGAATACCGGGCGGCGGTGAATCAGGATCACTTCGCTGCATAACTTAGCTAGGTAGTTCGCCTCTTCCATCGCGGAGTCTCCGCCACCAACGACAGCGACTCGCTTGTTTTTGTAAAAGAAGCCGTCGCAGGTCGCGCAGGTCGAAAGGCCGCGTCCCATTAGCGTATTCTCTGAAGGCAGTCCCAGCGTACGGGCAGTTGCACCAGTAGAGATGATCACTGCCTTGGCATGGATCTCTTTGTCGCCGGCCCAGAGGCGCAGCGGCTTACCAGAGAAATCGACCTTGGTGATTTCTTCGTAAACGATCTCGGCGCCGATGCGTTCCGCTTGTGCCGACATATCTGCCATAAGCTGTGGGCCCATGATGCCGTCACGAACACCTGGCCAATTCTCAATCTCAGTTGTGGTCGTGAGCTGACCGCCATGCTGCATGCCGGCAAAGACGGTCGTTTTAAGGCCACCGCGGGTGGCGTAGATAGCTGCCGTAAGGCCAGCAGGTCCGGTGCCAATAATTACGACATCGCTCATCAACAGATACTCCCAAAAGAAATCTCGGACAGCGCCAAGGCTCAAGCCCAGGCGGGGAGCTCAACTTAGCGCGCTAGCCGGCAAAAGAAAAGATAGGCCTTCATGATCTGGGCTGGAGCCTGCCGATCTGGTGAAAATGTGCTAAAAAGTTAAGACCACACCAGGAGCAGCCATGATCATCGCCAAGATCCGCCTAGCGATCCATAAACCGATCCGTCCAACGATGAGTCGACTTGTTCGCCTCGGGCTCGGAGTAGCTGCCAGTGTCATGGTTGCCGGTACGGCGGTCTTAAGCCTAAGTGCTAATGCGGCTTTAGGAGATATCTCCAGTGATATCTCTAAGGTGCTGACCGGTGGAGGCCACGTCGTCACCCAGGGTGTGGTGGTGATGCGGCTTAGCGATGGCAAAGTCTTGTTTGAAAAGGACGCCGACAAGCTTCTGGCACCAGCCTCGTTGACCAAGGTGTTAACATCGGCGGCCGTCCTGACCCGGTTGACTCCGGTACATACATTTACCACTCCTCTCTACTACACTGGCACACGTAAGGGCGGCAAAATCACTGGAGATTTGGTGGTTGTGGGGAGTGGCGACCCGTTCCTAGTGTCGGAAAAACTCTGGCAGATGGCCGCCGACTTGCGCAATCTCGGGGTGCGTGAATTTACCGGCAATCTGATCATCGACAATAGCCTCTTTGACGACGAGAGCCGGGATGAATCACGGGAAGAAGGCCGCGTGCACTCGCGCCATGCCTACGATGCGCCCGTCTCCGCCTTTGGCGTCAATTTCAATACTTATGCTGTAAGCGTCGCGCCGGGCGATCAGGTGGGGCAAGCGGCGCTTTCTAATTTGGATCCCTATCCATTGCCTGGGGTGCAGATTGAGAACAAAGCCCGCACCAGCGCTCACAAAGATGGTCCGTCAAAGGGGCATACCGTGGCTGTGGCCCGTCATGTTGGACGAGGGGCCGCGGAGAGATTGAGCGTGACCGGAAATATTGCGTTGGGTGCTCCGGTCCAAAAGATCTACCGATCTGTAGCGGACGACCTTTTGGCATCTGGGGAATACGTTCGGGCTTTTTTAAATCATGAGGGCATCGTCATTCGCGGTGTAACCAAGTCTGGCATTAAACCCGTCAATGCCACTCTTCTTTATGAGATCGAGAGCTACGAGATGCGCCGCATTGTCGCGGGCCTGAACACCTTCTCGAACAACTTCATTGCCGATGTGTTGGTAAAACGTCTAGGCGCAGCCTTTCCTCGCAAGGGCGCCGCCGATGCTCCGGGATCCGGTTCCTTTGCTAACGGTATGGAAGTCTTGCGTGAGTTTTTGACTAAGGACGTTGGGATCAAAACGGAATTTACCTTAGAAAACGGCTCTGGCCTGGCAACGGAGAATCGTCTAACGGCGCGGCAAATTGGTACCGTGCTGTCCTATATGGAAAAGCATATGGAAGTATTCCCCGAATTCCTTGCTAGTCTGCCAGCCACCGGCTGGGACGGAACTCTCAAGAAGCGCTTTCATCGCGGTGATACGGAAGATCTGCAGGGTTTGATTCGCGCCAAGACAGGGACGCTGACGGAGCCAATCGCTGTGTCTGGCATTGCCGGATACTTCCGGCATCCGACTCAGGGACTCGTCGCTTTTTGTGTAGTCGAGAACGGCAAGCCGGGACAGCGGCAGCCGTCCATTGTGGATTTGCGCGAACGTCAGGACCGAGTCCTCACGGCTTTTCTCAATGACTTATGAGTTGTTAGACGCGCTCTAAAAGCACAGACCAAGATTTTGCGGCTAGCGCTGCGATCGCCTTCATCGTCCGTGAGCGCTGCACTGAGTGGCGATAGGGAGTGGCATGCTCCGCGATTTCTGTTTGTCCGTTACGACGAAGGCCAAGTGCCCAGCGGCCACTCTGGTCGACACCCGCTACCGCAAGAGTTAAATCTGCCTGTTCCGTCGCATGGAGATGGCGTTGCACGGTAACCGTCGGATCTTCATCCTGACTTTGCCAGTGGGTGTGAAACATGAGTTTTTGGTTACTGCCAAGCGCATGGCGTAGATGCGGAGTCAGTAGCTCCGCGAGTTGTCCTTGGGTTGCGCTGTCGTAGATTTCGATAGAACGATAGCCTTGTAAACACTGAGCTAGTGATGCGACGGTATTCTCACGATCGGTTTCAAAGAGCCAGGGTTGCATCGCCTTGGTCAGTTGCTCACATAAATGGTCATAGCGAGCGGCTTCTGCCGTGGGGAAACGAAGCTTTAGTTCGACGTAAGGGGCATGGACCCGATAAGCCACCTCAACCGCATGTCCCGTGACCAGTGGTGTGATCAGTTCTGCTAAATGAGATTCACCTTGGCCAATCATCCGCCACATCCGGAGTGTCTTGCGGGCATTGGCTGGGACTCGAGTCGTCAAGCGTTCCAGCATATATGCCTGCCAGATAGCCTCGACCTCGCGTGGTGGGCCCGGTAACACCCACAACTCTTTACCGTGTGCATCGACACGAAATCCATTCGCTGTTCCTGCACTATTGGTGAGTATCTCCGCGCCCTCCGGGAAGTAGCATTGTTGCTTGTTGGCCTCTGGTACTGCTGCACCGACACGAGCCAGCTGGCTTTTCACATGCTCCCAGGAGGAATCGTCAAAGCGCAATGGGCGCTGCGTCCAGGCGGCGACGGCATGGCGAGTCAAATCATCGGAAGTGGGACCGAGACCTCCTGTAATGAGGATCAGCTCGACGGAATTGGCCAGATGAGAGATGCCACTTACGATGTCGGACTGAATATCATCTACCGTTAGATGGGTGATCGTATCGATGCCGAGGTTTAGTAAGCGGGCTGAGAGCCAGGCTGCATTGCCGTTGACGATTTGTCCGGCTAGTAACTCTGAGCCTATGGCTAGAATGGCGGCATTTGATTTCATCGGGGATTCCTTAAGTCCGGTCCAGCGAAAAGCATACAAGATACCAGCTCAACAGTTAAGTTTTTGCCAATAAATCCGCCATTCCTAAGAGTCATTCTTATTTACGGCTTAGAATTGGTGATGATTTTGAAATGAGCCGTCCAAGGTAGTACTTTAGTAGCACATTCATTTACGAACCACGCGAGACCTTCGCATGTGGGCTGATAGGGGTTAGTCATGCATCATGATGTTCCGTTCCAGTTCAACTCCATTGCACAGGCCCAAGGCGCCATGCTGTCCGCCGAGGACTCGTTTCTCGCTGGGGCGATCACCTCCTTCGATATCCGCGCTTGGCAAGAATCAGAAGATTTTGCTAGCGAAGCGCTAGCGCTTTTAGGATCCCACTCAGTCTTTAAATCGGTGCAGCGGGTTTGCATCGCTCGTCGCCTCGGGATGAGCAACCAAATTCGAGTGGTGTCGTCAGCAACGGGCACGAAATACACAAATACGATGAGTGCTGGCTATAGCTGCTTTGTGTCTAAAGGCAGCTCTCTATTCTCAATAGGTCGGGGCACGCTGCGTACCTATCGCGACGCAGCGACTGTGGTTAAGTCCTTTGTCGATCAAAATAGGCCGCCTCAGCGTTCCATCTTTCGGATTGCGGCGAATGATTTCGCAGGCGGACTTTGCATGGGGCTCTTCCTGGGCGAGCAACAAGTCGGTTTTTTCTTTCTTAACTTTGATCGGCCAGTGCTTGATACACTGCGACCCTCGGATTACATGTTACTCTCGATGTTGTCGCGCACGGCGTTCAATTACCTGGCTCGCCGCGGGCTGGTTTCGACCTCCTATGCAGAACTCGCAAAAAGCGCGGAAGCCGATTACGTGGGGTGTGCTCTTAGTCCAGAGCTGCTCAAGACCTGTATTGAGACGAGCTTGAAAAAGCTTCGGCTACCAGCGATTAACCTTGAGGTCAGCGGTTACTCAGCCTCCACGCTGATCAGTCACGGTAATCTGGCACAGATTATTGCTCGCTACATCGAGGTGCTCTCCCCCATTCAAGGGACTTGCCGTGTTTTTGTGACCCTTGAAGGTAAGCATCTGATGTTCCGAGTAAAATTGGGCCCTAGCCATAAGGCGGCAATAGACGATTATCGGGTGCCTATCATCCAGGCAGACGCGAAGGCCCTGGGGTTAAATCTGGTCCTAGGGGATGGAGTGATGCTGGTGCAAGCAGACTTTGACGGCGAGAGCAGTTGGGATTATAGCGTTGATCATGAGACGAATAGTCCTCATTATAAGATCTAGCCCTTAAGCGGAGCAGGATTCATGCTGCACGAGTCGCATTTGTCGTTTTTTCGCCAATTATTAGGGGACGCCTACGTACTCACGAGCCCCAACGACTTAGAGGCGTACGGCAGGGATTGGACGCGCGTGCACACGCCGAATCCCAGCGTCGCCGTGCTTCCAGCATCGACCGCTGATGTGGCTGCCATCGTTAAATACTGTAACCGGGAGAATCTTGCGATTGTTCCAAGCGGTGGCCGTACCGGTCTCGCGGCTGGAGCCGTGGCGACTAATGGTGAAGTGGTCCTGTCCTTAACCCGGATGAGTAAGATTGAATCAGTCGACACCATCGGGATGACGATGCGTGTCGAAGCCGGTGTCACCACGCAGCAGGCGCAAGAAGCGGCGAAAGAGGTGGGTTTATTTTTCCCTCTCGATCTAGCGGCAAAAGGCAGTTGTCATATCGGTGGGAACATTGCGACCAACGCAGGCGGTGTTAAGTTCATCCGCTTTGGTGGCATGCGCGAACAGGTGCTCGGTTTGGAAGTGGTGCTGCCAGATGGCGAGATTCTCGACTTGAACAGTGGCTTGCGTAAGAACAACACTGGCTATGATCTACGGCAGTTGTTTATTGGCTCCGAAGGCACGTTGGGCATCGTTACCCGTGCAACCATTAGGTTGACGGCGCCGCCGCGCAATGTTCAGGTTAGCGTCATGGCAGTGCGAGAGTTTGCCGACATTCCCAAGATCTTAGGGGTCTGTAATCGCGCCAGCGTGCAACTGACCGCGTTTGAGTTTTTTACCCGCGAGGCTCATGAGATCGTGCTTCAGCATGCGCTAGGAGCCCGCTCACCTTTTGCAGAGATGTCACCATTCTATGTCTTGCTCGAGGCCGAAGAAGGGCCAAACGGCGCGCAGGTGATGGAACCCCTGCTCGAGGAAATCTTTGGTGACGAGCTGATTACGGATGCTGTGATTGCGAGCTCTTCGGCACAAGCAAAAGAGCTTTGGGGATTACGTGAGAATATCACTGAGAGCATCGCCAAGCATGGTCACGTGCGCAAAAATGACATCTCTTTGGCGATTAATCAGCTTACGGATTTTATCGCGGATCTAGAGCCCATCGTGCATGCAGCTCCTAAGGATATGCAGCTTGTGATCTTTGGTCACCTGGGTGACGGCAATCTTCACATCAACTATGTTGGCCCCAAAACGCAAGATTTTGCTGCGTTTCAAACGCGGGCGCGAGTGGTTGAGCTTCAAATTTTTGAGCTCCTCGGCCGCTACAAGGGCAGCATCAGTGCTGAGCACGGTATCGGCCTGCTGAAGACCAAAGATCTGCACTTTTCGCGGAGTCCAGCCGAGATAGAATTGATGCGTAAAATCAAGGGGTTGCTGGACCCTAAAGGCTTGTTTAACCCGGGTAAAATATTCCCGGGGTAAATAACAAGACTCTGATTTTATTAGATAATTTAGTTTGCAATCAAGCCGGGCAGGGGTTGTCTGATAAGGTTAATTTCTGCCTTTAGTTCAAATTACAGGCACTTGGAGACTATATGACTCAAGCAAATGCGACCGTAACTCTCAAGCATCTCGGCCTCGATAAACTGGGAATCAATAGTGCTGCAGAGTTGGTTTACAACCCAACTTACGAACAGCTTTTTGAAGATGAGACTAATCCCGCAACTCCACCGCTTGAGCGTGGCACTCTTACTAAGTCTGGTGCGGTCGCTGTGGATACGGGCCGCTTTACCGGTCGATCACCTAAAGATAAATACGTAGTCGTCGATCCAGAAAATAAAGAGCACGTTTGGTGGGCGGGTACTGGTTCTGACAATCACCCAATGCCGCAGGCAACTTGGGACAGTCTGAAAAGCACTGTGACTCAGCGTCTCAATGGTAAGAAGCTCTACGTCATCGAAGCCTTTTGCGGTGCAAATCCTTCAACTCGCATTGCTTTGCGCGTAGTCACTGAATTGGCGTGGAAAGCGCATTTCGCCAAGAATATGTTCATCCGTCCAACCGAAGAGGAACTAAAAACCTTCAAGGCCGAATGGACGATCCTCGATGGTTGTAAAACTCAGGCCGACAACTTTAAGGAACTTGGCATTCGTGCTGAGACCTTCGTTGCCTTTCACTTAAAAGAGAAGATCCAGCTAATCGGCGGCACTTGGTACGGTGGCGAGATTAAAAAGGGACTCTTTAGTATCATGAACTATGTGCTCCCGCTCAAGGGCATTGGCTCGTTCCACTGTTCCGCCAACAAAGGCGCATCAGGCGACACAGCATTGTTCTTTGGTCTATCGGGCACTGGCAAAACGACGCTGTCGACAGACCCCAAGAGGGCTCTCATCGGTGACGACGAGCACGGCTGGGACAATGACGGCGTGTTTAATTTCGAGGGTGGTTGCTACGCCAAGTGCATCAATCTTTCGGAAGAATCAGAGCCAGAAATTTACCAGGCCATTAGACGCGACGCTTTGCTGGAAAACGTGGTGGTCAAGGCTGACGGTGTCGTTGACTATAACGATCAGTCTAAGACAGAAAATACGCGAGTCTCTTACCCGATCTATCACATCGAAAATATTGTGAAGCCGATCTCTAAAGGCGGCCACCCGAAAAATATCATCTTCCTTACCTGCGACGCCTACGGTGTGTTGCCACCGGTAGCGAAACTGAGTTTTGAGCAGGCGCAATATCAATACCTAAGCGGGTATACGGCAAAAGTTGCCGGCACTGAAATTGGGGTGAAAGAGCCCACGGCGACTTTCTCACCTTGCTTCGGCAATGCCTTTTTATCCCTGCACCCAACTGCCTACGCTAAAGTTCTCGCTGAGAAGATGCGCAAGCATGGCTCCAATGCTTATTTGGTCAACACCGGTTGGAGTGGCGGTCCGTACGGTATCGGCAAACGCATGAGTCTGAAAATCACTCGCCGTATCATTGATGCGATCTTGGATGGCTCTCTGGAAAAAGCGAACTTCGAGACATTCCCAGTGTTTGGCTTTCAGATCCCTACTGCGTTGCATGACGTTGACAGTGCTGTGCTAAATCCGCGCACGA
>CAIWTN010000155.1 GCA_903915625.1 uncultured Pseudomonadota bacterium
AACTCGAAGGAGATTCGTATGAACTTAGTCTCGAACAAAATCGTATCGACCGTCCGCACCTTTCTCGCCAGCACCGCCGTAATGTTCGCAATGTCATCAGCTGCAATGGCAGACCAAGTAGAATACTGCGAACCAATTTACTCCGGTGCCGACTCTTCTTATGTCCCATGTATATCTGAAGTCGATCTAGGAAACGGTCACTTCGTTGTATACGACAACGATGGCAACATCGTGCACGAAGAGTGGAGAAAGTAATTCTTTCCCACAAGAGCCTATTGGACGGTATCGACCGCAAGGGTAACATGAGGCCCACAAACAAAGAGTCGTCGACAGGGCGACTCTTTGCTTGTGGGCCACCTTATTATTGGTAAGGATCAGTATTTATGCGAAAGACGCCGCTTCACGTCGTTTGGTTAAAAAAAGACCTTCGACTATCTGACCACGCTCCGCTCGCGGCAGCGCTTATGCATGAAAATACGATAGCGCTGTATGTATACGAACCTGACCATATTGCTGCTGCCGAATACGATACGTCACATCACATATTCCTAAACCAGTGCCTGATCGAATTAACCGAAGGCCTGCGCCAACGAGGCATACAACTAATTACCCGCAAGGGTGACATAAGCGAAATTCTCCACGACATCAACCGAAGTCACGGAGTATGTGCCCTATACTCGCATCGAGAGACAGGTCACGCACGGAGCTTTCAACGGGACACAAAAGTAAAACTTTTTTGCCAAGAACATGGGATTCCATGGCATGAGTTCTCGCAAAATGGTGTCATTCGCCGCCTGAAGTCACGAGATGGTTGGGCTGGACGATGGACAGCCCGTATGTCAGAACCACTTGCCGAGATCCCAACTACATGTTCACCGTACCGAGACCGCATAAAATCTGATGGTATTCTTGATGCAGACGTTTTCGACAAACCCGGGACAACTAAAAAAATTCTCCAGGCCGGTGGCTTCCAAGAAGCAAACAAAACAATCACTAGTTTTTTCGAGAGCCGAGGCAAAAGTTATGCCACTGAGATGTCCAGCCCAGTGACGGCTGGGCATAGCTGTAGCCGATTGAGCACACATCTAGCTTTCGGCACTGTTTCGATGCGCCAAGTCTATCACCAGTTGCTTCATTACCTTGCGTTGGCTGAGGACTCGCCACCGACAGCAGCAATCATTACCAAAAAATCGTTACGAGCCTTCGAGGCGCGCCTACGGTGGCACTGCCATTTTATGCAAAAACTCGAGGACGATCCTCGCATCGAATTTAGCAACATGGTCACCGCTTACGATGGCATCAGAGACGAGCTCATTCACCCAGCACACTTAGAGCAATGGGCAACAGGCCAAACCGGCTATCCTATGGTAGATGCCTGTATGCGTGCTCTCCTTGCTACAAGCTGGATAAATTTCCGCATGAGAGCAATGCTTGTATCGTTTGCCAGTTACGATCTTTGGCTACCATGGCAACTCACAGCGCGGCACTTGGCAAAACACTTTTTAGATTTCGAGCCCGGCATTCATTATTCGCAGGTGCAGATGCAGTCTGGCACCACAGGCATAAATACCATTCGCATCTATAATCCTACGAAACAACTGACTGATCATGATCCGCACGGACTTTTTGTAAGAGCCTATGTGCCCGAACTCGCTGCGGTCCCCGATGATTACCTAGCTGAACCGTGGACCATGCCCAAGCAAATTCAACAGAAGGTAGGCTGTATCATTGGCAAAAATTACCCAGAGCCAATCATCGATCACTCGACTGCGACAAAGGAGGCAAGACTACGCCTAGGATCAGTTCGACGCAGCACAGTAGCCAGGGCTGAAGCAAAGGATATCTTAGCCAAGCACGGCAGCCGCAAACGACCCCGAAAGTCGCAAGCTCGCTCGTAGCGGAGCCTCGAAGTAAACTTTGGTCGGGGTGACAAGATTCGAACTTGCGACCTCGTCGTCCCGAACGACGCGCGCTACCAACTGCGCTACACCCCGACATCAAGATCCTCAATATGTCAGAATCCTTAGGCCCAATCAAGTACCACTTTGGCGGCGGTACCGGCATTGAGGGCGGCGAATCCTTTTTCGAAGTCCGCCAGCGGAAAGCGGTGCGTAATCACCGAGCTGATGTCGAGACCACTCTGCAGCATGCTGGCCATTTTATACCATGTGTCATACATTTCGCGGCCGTAGATCCCCTTCAGGACTAGCCCTTTGAAGATCACCAGATTCCAATCAATGGCGACCTCGCCGGGGAAGATACCGAGGATGGCAACGCGGCCGCCGTTGTTCATGGCCTTGAGCATGTCCTGGAAGGCAACAGCGTTGCCGGACATTTCGAGACCGACGTCGAAGCCCTCGGTCATCCCTAGGTCGCGCATGACATCTTTCAACTTCTCTGTCTTAGCATTGACGACGCGTGTGGCACCGGCTTTACGGGCCAAGTCGAGGCGGTAGTCATTCACATCGGTGATCACGACGTGCCTCGCGCCGACATGCTTAGCAATAGCGACGCCCATGATACCAATGGGACCGGCACCCGTGATCAGCACGTCCTCACCGACCAAGTCAAAGGATAGTGCCGTATGGACCGCATTGCCGTATGGATCAAAGATCGAGGCTAATTCATCCGAAATGCTGTCCGGAATTTTAAAAGCATTACTCGCTGGCAACGACAGATACTCGGCAAATGCGCCGTCGCGATTGACACCGACGCCTATGGTATTACGGCACAAATGCCGACGCCCAGCACGGCAGTTACGGCAGTGGCCGCAGGTGATGTGACCTTCACCTGACACTCGGTCACCGACCTTAAAACCACTCACGGCACTACCGACCTCTGCCACATGCCCGAAGAATTCATGACCCGCCGTCATCGGCACGGGGATCGTCTTTTGCGCCCATGCATCCCAGTTATAGATGTGCAGATCCGTGCCGCAGATGGCCGTCTTTTTGATCTTAATCAGGAGGTCATTTGGCCCTATGGCGGGCACCGGCACTTGCTGCAGCGTGAGGCCTTTGCCGCGCTCGGCCTTCACCAAGGCTTTCATCGTCTTTTGCGTGCTCATCGCAGCCCCCTCATCGACAGCTATTGCATGCCGTAATTTAGTTAATAAGCCCGAGATCTCTACCCACTTTAGCAAACGCATTCACGGCGCGAACCAAATCATCGTGACTGTGCGCAGCCGACATTTGAGTGCGGATCCGCGCCTTGCCCTTAGGGACGACCGGATAAGAGAAACTGATCACGTAAACGCCCTCAGCAAGAAGAGCCTCTGCCAAGGCCTTCGCCTTTACAGCATCGCCAATCATCACCGGAATAATGGGGTGCTCACCTGGCAAGAGATCATAACCCAGCTTGGTCATAGCTGAGCGGAAGTATTTACTGTTAGCCTTCAACCGCTCCCGCAAGTCATCGGCACCGCGAATTAACTCTAATGCGGAGATGGACGCAGCAGCAATTGCCGGAGCCAAGGTATTGGAAAACAAATAGGGCCGTGAACGCTGCCTGAGCCAATCGACGATCTCTTTGCTCGCAGCAGTGTATCCACCTGAAGCACCGCCAAGCGCCTTGCCAAGAGTGCCCGTAATGATGTCGATCTCACCTAGTACGCCGCAGTGTTCTGCCGTGCCGCGGCCGGACTTTCCGACAAAACCAACTGCGTGTGAATCATCGACTACCGTAAGCGCTCCGTAACGTTTAGCCAGAGCGACTACCGCAGCTAAGTCTGCGATCGAACCATCCATCGAGAAGACACCATCGGTGACGATCATGCGAAAGCGGCAACTTGCCGCCTCCTGCAACTTTTCCTCTAGATCCTTCATATCGCGATTGCGATAGCGAAAGCGCTTAGATTTGCTGAGCCGAATACCATCGATGATACTGGCATGATTGAGCTCATCGCTGATGATGGCATCTTCCTCACCCATCAGCGTTTCAAAAAGTCCGCCGTTAGCATCAAAGCAAGACGAGTAAAGGATCGAATCTTCGGTACCAACATAGTTCGCAATCAGTGCCTCGAGATCTTTGTGCACTGACTGGGTGCCGCAAATAAACCGCACGGATGCTAAGCCGTAACCAAAGGCTTCTAGCCCTTGCTCCGCCGCCTGAACCAAGCGCGGATCGCCGGCCAGCCCGAGGTAGTTATTCGCACATAAGTTAAGGACCTGACGTCCACCGGTAGTGATGACCGCACCCTGAGGTGATGTGATCACGCGTTCGGTTTTGTACAGGCCCTGCTGCTTAAGTTGCGCCAACTCGTGGCGCAAATGCTCGTGAAATGCATCGTTCATGGCCAGCCGTCCTAATCGAAAGGTAGACGGCTAGTCTTACCGCTAATCACCGGCTCCAGCAACGGCGATCTCTGCAAGCTCCGGCGCGCTCCGACGCCCAATTAGCAATGATACCGTATTGTTAGCCGATTGCCACGCAATCACATTCTGCTCATTTGAGGCGTAGGTCTGGAAAATCAACCCGCGCATGTTACCCGGATCTGCCGGCGGCAGATCACTGAGCTTCCCGGCGAACGAGAAATGAAATAATTTCTCGGGGTTCCTGCTCTGGCGGTGTTCGTACATAACGACGGCGACTTTGGCGACTTCGTAATCAATGACTGTGGCGCCATCGAGATCCCAGGTCGACGGGACGTTCTTTAGCATCTTAGGCTTGAAGTCCAGACCAGGATAAGTCGATAAATATTGCCGCACCTCTTTGGGATCGTGGCTCGGTAGATTGAGTCGCTCGCGAGAGTCCTCTTCCAGGGCAATAGCCTCGTAGCCAAGGTACTCAAGCGGTTTAAACTTTACATCACTCGGGCCACCAAATTTCACGACCGCGGCGCCGATTGCAGCGACGACAAATGTGCCCATTGCCACACGCCGCATCATCGTACTGACAGCCACACCACGCTCAAGTTGCGCGATCTTAACGTTCTCCACGGTCGCTTTGACACGGGGGTCCTGCACTAGACTTGCCAGTGCTGCGAGCTCGTCCTCTTTTAAGTAATAGCTCTGCAGGGCTAGCTGCAGCCGCCCACGTAGCGTCTGAAAATCTTCCTGCAGTGCTGGTCTGTCAGCCGCTTTTAACAACTGATCGTATTTACCTGCGATCGCTGCTGGCAGCTCGCCATCCAAATACTCGGTAAGATAACCATAGAGGACATCATCATCTTTCAACTCACCGGCCGCTTGCGCCATCGTCCGCTCCCCATAAATTCAGAGTTGAACCGCATCACGCAACAGGGTGCGACGAGCGCTTGCCAGATGCTGACGAAGCTCCACCTCAGACCAAGACAAAACACGTGCCGCCTCTGAGGGTGACAAACCAGCGCCATCAATCGCGGCCACTGCAGCTCGCCCCTCTATGGGCAACGGCTTCAAAGCACTAGTGATCGCCGATTGTCCAATCGGTGAGGCACCACCACCTTTGGTGTCTTTATAGGCCTGCCAACAGGCTTCGATCAAAACAGACTTTGGATTAGCATCGAGCGACTTCGATAGTTCTTTTAATTTGCCACTCACTTTTTGAAAGGCTTGACGCACACAAGTGTGAGCGCCGTCCAAACTTAAGGTAAGGGCAAATCCAAAACGATAGATCGTATCAGCCAACGGCAGATACTGTTCTTCGAATAGATTGACAAGCTGCTCGTCAAACTGCGGGGTCATTGGCTTCGGGGACGTAGCCACTAGGCAGCTCCTCCGTGGGGGCAAGTCATGCGAAAATTATATAAAATTTTTCTATCGTTAAGAGTATACTACAATGGTAACAACGACGACCATACACTGGCAAGATGGGGGCCGAGGAAAGCTCGCTCTCAGGAATAGTTTTATAGCGCCATGGCCCTCCAATCGCTAAAAGAGTGGCTCGTAGTCATACCTGCGCGTTTAGGCTCGGAACGCTTACCGCGCAAGCCTTTGGCCGATCTTGGCGGCAAACCCATGATCGTCCGGGTCGCCGAGAATCTGAGCCCACTGGCCGCAGCTGGCGCCGCGATTATTGTGGCCACTGACTCCTTGGAAGTCATGGCCGCGTGCGCCGCCAGCGGCATCGCTGCGCAAATGACTGACAGTAGTCACGCTAGCGGCACCGACCGCTGCGCCGAAGCTGCAGCGGGCTTTACCCAACCATTCATCCTGAACGTCCAGGGCGACGAACCTTTCATTAACACGCAGGCGCTTATAGGCCTGATGAACGCTCTCGCGAGTAAAGCGGACGCGGACATGGCGACTCTCGTCGTCCCGAGCACTGACGCGAAGCTTGCCGCTGATCCGAACACTGTTAAGGCAGTCCGATCCCACTTGGGGTTTGCTTTATATTTCTCAAGGGCGCCGCTGCCCTACGAGCGGACTAAACATGAGGCCGGCAATCTGCCACGGCACTTTTACCACCACCTCGGGGTGTACGCGTTTCGCCGCCCCCGCCTGCTCGACTTTGTCGCCCTTGGCCCGTCCCCTCTGGAGCAAACAGAAAAACTGGAACAGCTGCGCGCTCTCGAAGCGGGCTGGCGACTATGGCTAGAGCCGACCATACATGGTGCGCGCGGCATCGACACCCCCGAGGACCTGGAGGCAGCGCGTGCGCGTTTTCGCAAGTAAAGTCCGGCTAGCTGGGTTGATGGCCATGGCCGCCCTCACCACCCAGCAGGCGGCAGCGCTTCCTATTGGCTTTGGCATCAACCAAGGCCATTTACGTTATGACGAGGTCACTTCGGATCATTTCTATGTTTACCTTGATCACCGCACGCCCGCCGAAGGTGCGCTCACACTCAATGCCCTTGAGGCAGCCAGACCTCACCTAGAACTTTGGCTAGGCCAGCATCGCCCCGATCCGTTGCCAGTGATCCTATCGGCACAGACGACCAATGCATCGTTTGCTAATCCAATTACAGACGTGCTCGAAATTCAGTCGGGTGGCCTGGGAGACAAAGAGTTGGCATGGCATGAGTACACACACTCAACCATGTATCGCAGCTTTGACACGTGGCTTGGACGGTCGTACGATTTCCTTCCACTGATCCCGATGCCGGCCTGGTTTATCGAAGGCATAGCCGAAAGCACCAGCGTATCTGTGAGTTCCGATGTCACAGCAGGCATTGAACGCTACCAAGCGCTATCCGGCGATTGGCCGAGCTACGACCGCCTGCATAGTCTTTATAGCGCCGGCAACTTCGCCACGCGCGGCTACGCCACCTCCGGCGCCTTTCTTAGCTATATGCTGCGGCGCGGGGATGCCAACAAACTACCCGACCTTCTGCGCGGATATTTTTGGTATCTTATGCCGTGGTACTGGCCGGGCAGCTTGATACCGAACAACCTCCCGCTGGACCACGCCCTTGAAGATTATTTAGGCCAGAATAGTCGTACTCTTTTCGATGAGTACCAAAAGGCGGCAAAAGCCCACTGGGATCAAGCTTACGAAGGACCATTTTTTGTTGGTGAGCAAGCTGCACGCTTGGGTCTGCGCG
This sequence comes from uncultured Pseudomonadota bacterium, assembly GCA_903915625.1. Taxonomy (GTDB): domain Bacteria; phylum Bdellovibrionota_B; class Oligoflexia; order Oligoflexales; family CAIYRB01; genus CAIYRB01. The sequence goes on from CAIWTN010000155.1 coordinate 7,463, forward strand.
GGACTCCAGGTTGGCGCAGCGACGGCGAAAAGATCACCATGCTCAGCGCCAACGAAAACGGCCTCTCCGACATTGAGATCATCTTCGATGATAAGAGCAAATGGGCCGTAAATTGGCGCCCACAAAGCGTGCTCAGCGAGCAGGACCGGACAGTCACGGCCCTGCGTGGTCAAGACTTTCTGGGCACCGTCACTTATCTGCCAGATCCGCCACAAGATGTCAGCACCCTCAGCTGGCAGCCTCTACCTGCTAAAGGCAACAAGTACAAAAAGCTTATTTTTAAGCGTAAAGGCGCTATATCCAAGCTCTGGGAAACAACCACTCACCTGGCCTGGTACGAGCAAGAGCAGTCGGCGACGAGATTTTGCCAGCTACCGAAGACTGGAGGCAGCATCGACTGCCCGCTGACAGCCACCCTACCCCAGTACCTAAAACCAATCGGTGAACGCTGGCATAAGCCCAGAGATAAAATGGCAGCTCAGCGCGAAAGCAGCAGCCCGAGTGAATTGTGGTTTAGCACTGCCGACTACAAGCTTACGGGCACCACCTACCAAATTAATGTTTATGACTCAGATAAACAAAAAATAGTTAATACCCTCAGCACCGGCCTAGGGCAACCGATCGGCGTAGCGTTCGCCGGTCCGGACGGCGCTAATGTGTGGCTTCTGCTGGCTGAGCGTGACCGCCGCACACTCCGACGGTACACACCTGATGGTACCTGCTTAGGCATGGCCGATGTGCGCGACCATGTACTTGATATCAAGGGACTAGCGAGCGGTGACCTGGTCTTAGCGCTGTATCACGGCCAAGAGACAAACCTTCGCCGCGTAGCACCGAGTGAATTAAAGCTACGGGCATGCTCGATCCCCACTGGCCACATGTCACCGCTGCAATTTGCGCTACTCCAAGGTAAGCCGATTGACCTTGCAACCGCCATGCAAGGCGCCTCTCTTTGGCGACCTGTCGAATCCAAAGAAGCGAGCGCCACGGAGGTCACTGTTGCCGCATCTCCCGATGCCGACAAAGCCGTTCAGCCTAACACTGGAAGCGATACGACCCCAAAACCCGCCGAGTACCGGGCACGCCCGCTGTTTGCCTTTCCTTGGATTGGAGCGAATGACGCCTATGGCCCGCAATTTGGCGTGGTCTCGGTACCGCTCATGGATCACCTGCAGAACGAAACTGTCCGGGCCACATTTCTGTACGGTCTTTTTAGCGGCTTTCCCAACACCGATATTTCGATCAGCTCGACTCGGTGGGTCCCGAGTATCAATCTCTCCCTTTACAGACAGCACACTTTTGACGGCTTGCTCAGCAACGGCACGGTGAGGAAGGTGCAGTACATGGACGAAAAAGGCGCTCGCCTTGAGAGCGGCCTCGGCTTTCGCCTCCTAGGTGGCTTCGCCAGTGCAGGTTTAGCCGTGAAATACGCCCATCTGAAGCCAATTATTGGCTTCAGCAACGGGATTCGTCGCGGCTTTCTGGTGGAGCCAGCAGCATCGTTCGGACTCTTTCATTCCTTTGGCCGCTTGAGTTGGAGCAATCAGATATCTGGACGCGCCGCCCCGGCTGCCTTCAACACCAATTTCGACTATAACCAACTAGGCGCCAGCTCTACGCTTGGCATGAGCCTACCTGCTGCAGCTAGGCTTAGCCTGGGCATCGAAGCTTCTCGGACACGCGGCAAAAAAATGCGCGAGCTACAGGAATATTATTTACCTCTGAGAACATTCATCCCAGGGAGTGGTGGCGGCTATAACCAGAACTCATTCCCCTTGGGGAATGCCAATTCCGGGCTATTCTCCCCCATCCAGGCAAATACGCAGGGACGCTTTAAAGCCGACTACAACATGCCGCTGCTCAGTGATATCGACAAAGCTTGGTGGCTGCTTTATCTGCAGCGTTTAGACTTCACCGCATTTTACAATTATGGCGCTGCCTGGAACGGCAGCAGACCAAGGCGTGGCTGGGACAAACTGCTCGGCGCACACGGCTACAGCCTGGATCTTCGCATGGAAAATAAAGGTGTCCATGTCAATATGGGACTTGGCGCTGGCAAAGTCGTTGGACGAAAAAACTTTCAACCCTATGCCACCGCTGGTTTTGACGCACTATTTTAAGCTTTATTTGTAGCTTATCGGAGTTTCTCATGCCAAACACCTTCGGCCATCTCTACCGCATAACCACCTTTGGCGAATCTCACGGCGGCGGTGTCGGCGTAGTGATTGATGGCTGCCCACCGGGATATCCGCTCGACCTTGAGGCCGTGCAGGCTTGGCTCAATCGGCGCCGTCCGGGACAGAGCCATCTTAGCTCACCGCGCCAAGAGAAGGACCGCGTCGAGTGCCTATCCGGCCTTGAAGGTGGCGTCACTCTGGGGACTCCCCTCACGCTGATGGTGCGCAATGAAGATCAAAAGCCAGGCGACTACCAAGACATGCAAACCGTATTTCGCCCCTCTCACGCTGACTATACGACTTATGCCAAATACGGAGTGCGCCCGAGCAGCGGCGGTGGTCGCGCCAGCGCCCGCGAGACCATTGGGCGTGTGGCGGCGGCGGCAGTCGCAGAACAAATTCTACTCGCCAATATCCCCAGCCTTCGCTGTGTAGGCTACGTTGATTCCGTGAAAGGTAAACAAGCCACTATTACAGACCCAGAGACTTTGACGCGCGAGGAGGTGGATGCCCATCCCCTGCGTTGCCCTGATCAGACCACAAGGGCTGAGCTCGAAGGCATTATCACCTCGGCGCAAAAGGCTGGCGATACGGTCGGAGGCACCATTGCCTGCGTGCTCACCGGCGTTCCTGTCGGCCTGGGCGATCCTGTGTTTGATAAATTGGAGGCGGATCTGGCTAAAGCGATGCTGAGTCTTCCTGCCAGTAAGGGCTTTGAAATAGGCCTCGGCTTCGCGGCAACCACCCTCTTTGGCTCCGAGCACAACGATGCCTTCACCACCAAAGACGGGGTGATTCGCACGGTGACTAACCGCTCCGGAGGAACCCAAGGAGGGATCAGCAACGGCGAGGCGATCTATTTTCGTGTCGCGTTCAAGCCCGTGTCGACCATATTCAAAGAACAAGACACCGTCGACGCGGCAGGTAAGCAGCAAAAACTAACACCCAAAAGCGGCCGCCACGACCCCTGTGTACTGCCGCGCGCTGTGCCGATGGTCGAGGCCATGGCAATTTTAGTGATTATGGACCACTGGATACGACAAAAAGCGCTCAGCGCGGCTCGTTTGCCGCGCTGACGCGCTGTCATGCCACTCGCTAGTCGAGATTAGGCTTTCTTTTCTTTCTTGCCGCTACCGCCGCCCTTGGCTTTTGGAGCCGGGACTTCGCGCTTTTTCTTCACTTTTGGCACTTTTGGTGCGGCAGCTTTTTCAGCGCGGCGCTGAGCGACGGCTGCTACGACTGCATCGGCTTTATCCATGGCTTTCAGACGGGTAGCGTATTTGCGGACAACCGCTTCGAGTTTGCGGAAGGTAACATCGCGTTTCGTCTGCTTCTTATCCAGTTTGCGCTCGGTCAGCAGGGCGACGCGTGCTTGCAGTGACTCTTGAGCCTTTTTAAGGTGATTCTCATTAACCTGGCGGCGGCTAAGCATAACGGCGAGGTCCTCTCTCGGTATCTTGGTGTAACAAATCCTTAGATCTTTTCTAAGAGCATAGGGTTGTAGCGCAAATTAGAGACACAGCCAAGCTTTTGCAATGAGGACAAGCCTTTTCTCGTCCACAAAGGGGACATTGATGGGGCCGTGCGTTTGATACAAAGCAGACACGCTGGAGGCACAAAGAGCAAATATATTGAGCGTTTAGGCCGATTATTTAGACCAAGTCAAGTCGACCACACACTAAAGGGAGGTCGATAGGGTGCCGATTGCCAGCTGGGAGGCACCAAGGAATGGCCGGGGTTGGCAATGAAAATCATGTCGAATTGATGCTAGATGCTGAGGAATTCGGCAAGTTAGTGAGAATCATCGTAGATAACGATGAGCTCACCTGGCTAGGGCTTGAGCCTTCGGGCTCATTGGTTCGTTTCGTGCGAAGGATGCCCCAAAACTCCTTAAGTTTTGTGATGTGAATCAAGAGCACCATATTGTTACTTATACTTCCGATCACCGGGCTATGAACCGATACGTCGCCAATCAACGGGTCTACATGCTGGCTCTGGGCGATAAGAATCCTTACTTGGTGCTAAATCCTTGGATAGATCCAAGGCGCCCATTAATGGAGGAAGACCTTTTCAGTAAGCTTGGCTGCGAACCGGAGCAGATCCTCTAAAACAATGGCTTCGCCCCCAACCATTTGTACAGGGAAGGGCGCGCACCCTCGTCTGGCTGCGCCGATGATTCGTCAATATCGGCGGCTAGTTGTCCTGTATTGGGTGTGGATCCCGCGCCCATTTTTCAAGCTAAGCCATTGTTTTTAAATATTTTTGTACCGAATCGGTAGCCTTCAGGCTGGTTCCGGTTTTGGGCACGCTAAGCCCCCGTAACCAATAGAAAATATCGACAAAAAAAGCACTCAAGAATTATGCCCGCCGTGACGATTACCTACAAAGAAAAATGAGAAATGGGAGCTCTTTTGCATTGAGTTAGGTTCCCTATGGGCGGTTGGTCAAAAAAATTATCTCTCGCGAACATCGCATGCTTGTTTAGCGTGTGGTTCGCCATGCAGCAGACAGCATTTGCTCAGAGCGGAAGCTATTCGCTGTCCTACTCTGGACGTCTGACCCAAGCCGATGGTGCCCCATTGAGTGGACCTGTCGATGTGACTGTTAAGTTTTGGAGCGCGCCCGATGCGGGCAACACGCTAGGAACTCCAATTGAGTTAACCAACATCACACTAAATCAAGGTGTGTTTGCACTACCTCTTGAGCTTAATCCAACGCAACTAAGCGCGGTGTTTGGCCAAGGCACAGAGCCAGTATTTATCGAGATTACTGCAGCAGGAAAAACATATCCAAGGCAGCAGTATAGTTACGTACCTTTTGCTTTAAGACTGCCTGTTGATGGTAAGACGTTGGCGTTTGACGGTGATGGCAAGCTTGGTCTCTCGCTAACCAGTCAACCAAGTGCGAATCAATTTCTAACTAAAGATAATAACGGTCGCCTAACCTGGGGAAGTCCCGTAGTCAGTACTCTTCAGGGTCAGAACATTGCCAGCACAGCTCCTACATCAGGACAGATACTCACCTATTCCGGCGGACAGTGGGTACCGCAGACCCTAGCAGTCTCGGGTGCTGCTGGCGGTACCGTAACTAATGTGAGTGGCACGGCACCAATTACAGTCACAACTGGGACTACGACACCAGTGATCTCGTTGGCGCAGGCAAGCGGATCAGCGAACGGTTATCTAAGTTCCGCTGATTGGACTTCATTTAATGCTAAGCCAGGTGCCGCGGTTACTAGTGTGGCGACCGGCACGGGCCTAACTGGTGGACCGATTACGGCCAGCGGCACGATTAGTTTGAGTAACACAGCGGTTACTCCCGGATCGTACATTCGTGCGAATATTAGTGTCGACGCTCAGGGCCGACTGACGGCCGCAGCAAACGGAGCTAGTGTAAATCTTGCGAGCGAAGTCAGCGGCACACTGCCAGTGGGAAACGGCGGTACGGGTGCGGCGAGCTTTACTAACAACGGCATTCTGGTTGGCAGTGGTAGCCTGCCGGTATCAACGGTAACTGGGGCGCAGTATCAAGTGCTCACAGCTAGTGCTGGTGGTACGCCGAGTTTTGGTTCGCTTAATTTAGATCAGTCAGCGGCAGTTACGGGTATTCTGGCTCGTGTAAATGGTGGTACCGGCCTAAATTCTACGGCCACCTTTCCAAGCTCTGGTGTGATTGTTACCGAAGGGGCGACAGAGACGCTGACCAATAAAACTTTGAGCGGCGCACTAATTTCAGCAAGTACGGTAAACGGAGCGTCTTTGATTGGCGGCTCAACCACGATCGACACGGCTGGCACTTTGAAATCAGGTGCCGCAACCTTGGCCGGAAATGTCACGATTGTCGGTAATAATACGACAGCAAGTAAACTGGTACTAAATGACAAAGGCTCGACTAACTCAGTTGCATTGAAAGCACCTGACACTTTGGCGTCGTCACTCACTTTAGAACTACCGAGCAGCAACGGCTCAGCCGGGCAAGTCCTCTCAACCAACGGCTCTGGTATTTTAAGCTGGGTATCCGCTGCGACCGGCAGTGTTACCAATGTTACGGGCACGGCTCCAATCTCAGTCGCTACTGGCACATCAACGCCAGTAATTTCCATGTCGCAAGCTAATAGCAGCACCAACGGCTACCTTAACGCGGCCGACTGGACGACGTTTAATAGTAAACAAGCTGGTGGTAATTACTTGACTGGCTTAACCGGTGACGTATCAGCCGCGGGGCCTGGCTCTGGTGCGGCTACACTCGCTGCTGTCGCGATCGCAGGTACGTCCACTAAAGTGACTTATGATGTGAAAGGCCGCGTGACTTCTGGCACTTCGCTAGAAGCAGCAGATTTACCTAGTCACAGTGCAGCTCTAATCACATCCGGAACTTTGGCAACAGCTAACGGCGGCACGGGCGCAAATCTAACCAGCACGGGTGGTGCAGGTCACTACCTGAAACAAACTACTTCAGGTGGTAGCGTGACCGTCGGGACGATTGCTGCAAGCGATATCACTTCATCACTTGGTTACACACCACTTAATAAAGCCGGTGACACGATTACGGGCGCAGTGAACTTCGGCTCAAACGATATTAGCAACGCAGGCAATATCCAAATGGCTGCGTCTAAAACGCTGGCTCTGAGTACAAACGCCACCGATCCATCAGGACTAGCGGCGGGTGATGTCGGTAAAACATGGTTTAATTCGACTACCAATCAAATTAAGTACTGGAACGGATCTACCGCTATTGCCCTTGGAGCCGCTGGCTCAGGACTGAGCAATCTCAACGGACAAACTGGGACGACGCAAACCTTCGCTGTACCCGGCACCTCAGGGACTGCTCCGACTTGGTCGTCAGCGAGTAATGCACATACTCTTAATATCCCGATGGCATCTGCGGCAAGTGTGACTGCTGGTTTATTATCTAATGCTGATTATGCGGTATTTACCAGCAAACAACCCGCTGGCAACTACGTCACAACCCTTACTGGCGACGTAACTACGTCTGGATTTAGCGCAGGATCCGCCACAGCAACGTTAGCTAGTGTCTCGCCTGGTGGCACATCAACTAAAGTTACATTCGACACTAAGGGTCGAGTAACCTCTGGCTCCACTTTAAGTGCCTCAGACATCCCGCCACTAAGTGCAGCCGTGATCACTTCAGGTACGCTAACAGTCGCAAACGGTGGTACCGGCGCAACGACCCTGGCCGTCAACAACGTGATTCTTGGCAACGGCACAAGCGCGCTCCAAGTGGTAGCACCAGGCACAAGCGGCAACGTCCTCACTTCAAATGGCACAACTTGGCAAAGCACTATACTACCGTCCAGCGTCACAAGCGTAACAGGCACAGCTCCAATATCCGTCGCCACTGGTACCTCAACGCCAGTGATTTCTATATCGCAAGCTAACGGCAGCACCAACGGCTACCTAAGCTCGGCCGACTGGACGACCTTTAGTAGTAAACAAGCTGCTGGTAACTACATCACCGTGCTCACTGGTGACGTTTCGGCCTCTGGCGCTGGATCAGCCGCGGCAACACTTTCAGCTACTGGAGTTACCGCTGGTACCTACACCAAGGTGACGGTTGACGCAAAAGGCCGCGTTACTGCCAGCTCCACGCTTGTTGCATCTGATATCCCGCCGCTGCCCACGTCGATTATCGGCTCTGGAACACTGGGAGTTGCCAACGGTGGTACAGGTGC
>CAIWTN010000156.1 GCA_903915625.1 uncultured Pseudomonadota bacterium
CGATGACCAGCGAGTCATCATAACGGTCATCGACAATGGCATTGGCCTCAGCACGCCCGGTGAACGCACGGAATTCCAAGCCTTTGATACCACCAAAAAACTGCGTGGCGGCCAAGGCCTAGGCCTATGGTTGTGCGCACGCCTGCTCGAGGGGATGGGCGGGCATCTTAGTCTTAAGTCTAATGGCGTCGGTCAAGGCGCATGCGCCACGATCACACTACCTATGACAAAGCCAGTAACGAAAGAAGACACCTTGGACCTCAGCCAATATCTTGTCGATTGAAGGCCCCAGAAAGCACCCCAGCAAGTAACTTAGGTTACGGGCAGCTGCACGATGTTGAACCAAAAGTTTTCAATCGCTCGCACGACCTCAATGAAGCGCTCCATGTCCACAGGCTTGGTAATGTAGCAGTTCACGTGCAGATCATAGCTGCGCAGAATATCTTCCTCTGCGGATGACGTAGTCAGCACCACCACCGGAATACGCCGTAACGTTTGATCTGCTTTGATCGCCTGTAGTACTTCTCGACCATCTTTTCGCGGTAAATTTAAATCAAGCAAGATAATATCCGGCCGAACGGCTTGAATATGGATCCCTCGTCTAAAGAGAATATCAAGCGCTTCCACTCCGTCTCGTGCTACGGATAACTTATGCCTGACAGCTCCCTCTTTGAAGGCTTCAACCGTCAACCGCACATCGGCCGGATTATCCTCAACCAAAAGGATTTCCACTGCCCTTCGAAGACTGTCTGACTTCATATTTCACCCAAATTAATAGGAAGGGTGAAATGGAAGCTTGTACCCTCACCTAGAGTCGACTCAAACCAAATGCGTCCCTGATGACGCTCGACCACCTTCTTACAAATCGCGAGTCCGATGCCATTACCTGGGTATTGATCACGAGTGTGAAGTCTCTGAAACACCTCAAAAATGCGTCCGGAATATTGCGGGTCAATGCCGATCCCATTATCACTCACCGTAAACCGCCAGTAGTCACCATCTCTGTTGGCGCTGATTGCGATCACTAAAGGAATCGCTGGACGGCGAAACTTAAGAGCGTTGCTGACCAGATTTTGAAACACTTGCACAACCTGCGACGCGTCCACCCGAAGATTCGGCAACTCGCCGACTGTAATGGTTGCGCCAGCCTCCTCTACTTGAGTGGCTAGATTAGCCGAAACTTGCCGGAGTAGAAAATTTAGATCCGTCACCTGGAATCCACGACCCCGTGTACTTAGCCGAGCATAGGCCAAGAGATCCTGGATCAGCGCCTGCATGCGTTTTACACCGTCGACGGCATAATCTATGTACTCGTTGGCCTCGGAATCTAATTGAGCGACATAGCGCCGCTTGAGCAATTGCGTATAGCCACTGACCATGCGCAGTGGCTCCTGAAGATCGTGACTGGCGATGTAGGCAAATTGTTCTAGTTCTTCATTTGAACGCTTTAACTCTTCAATCAGCCGATTCAAGTCACTTTCGAGGCGTCGCCTTTCACTCACGTCGCGTACCACGGCTATGACGCAGGCCTCACCATCGACCATGCAACCGCTAAGACTGATCTCCACCGGAAGCTGCGAGCCATCTTTTCGCCTAGCATAGAGATCTAAACCGACCCCCATTGGACGCCGTCGGGGCATCTCTTGATAGCGCTCCCTTAACCCAATATGCTTCGCTTTCAGCGCATCGGGCACTAAGACCTCAATGGTCTGGCCAATGAGTTCGGTCAGTGCGTAGCCAAATAAGGCCTCACACTGGTCACTAGCGGTAGTGATCGTACCTCGACTATCACAAACCAAAATGCCGTCAGGGGCAGCCTGCAGCAGACTCTTAAAAATAGAGTCTGTCGATGTATTGAATAAATTCATAGTTTTTCAACCCTAGCAAATTTGGGGCCAACGCTAAAGATAGCTAAAAATAGTGGAAAGGATCAATTTGCGCGATATAACACAGTTGGTTTTAGATGAGACCTGGTCAAAGAAAGGCTGCCAAAATCATAAGTATCCGTCTTTATTATACAAAATGAAACTGGCACCGATGTTGCTCAGGGAGATAGATGCCGATGTCTGAGTGAGGCTCGAAGCAAATGACACAACCCAATCCAACTCGTGATGCCGCACTTTTAGCCATGGCCAAGTGGGTATCGACCATAGCTGACAACATCCGCAACCCCATCAGCGGCATCGGCGCAGCGCTCAACATCCTCGAACAAGAACTGACAATCCAGAAGACCGCGGCATCGACCACGTCCCCCCTCATTGATGACGCACTGCTCCGGATTCGCGGCCGCCTAACCAGCCTCGGAGAGTATGTATCCGAGTTGATCGACTTTGCTAAGCCAGCAGTCATTTATCTAGAAAGCGTACAACTAGCGCCATTATTCCAGCGCCTTAAATTGTCTGCCAACACAGCATTGCCCACCGTTCATATCGAGATTGCCGTCGATCCCGATGCAGGGACGATCGATGCGGATAATGAGCGTCTGCGAGTCATGCTTAAGGGACTACTACGAAACGCGACCGAAGCCGCTCTAAATTCACCGACTAAAAAGGCACCAAAGGTCATCATCAGTGCAGTGCGTGACACACAAGCCGGCAACACCGGCGTGCGTTTAGAAATTGCCGACAACGGCCCCGGCTTCTCCGAGCTCGCTGAAAGCCAGGCTTTTGAACCATTTTTTTCGACCAAGGAGGCAGGCACAGGACTAGGCCTTGCAACAGCAAGCAAGGTCGCAATCGCACACGGCGGATTAATCAAAATTAGCAGATCCACTAAACTTGGCGGTGCTCTTGTATCTTTGTTTTTGCCAGATCGCGAAAGCAACCTCAAATCCAATGAATTACGTTTAGCTAGAGGATAAATCATGACTATAAGTGTCGTTACCAATAAATCTACGTCACAGTCTGCCTCGATCAGCCTTAAAGATACTCGTGTTTTAATCATCGACGATGAAGATATCTTAGCTTGGAGTATTGATACTGAACTTCGCAGTCTCGGAGCGGAAACGATGCGAGCCGGCAGCGTGCGCGAGGCTCTCGAGCGTTTCCCTACCTTTGCTCCAGATCTTGCCATCACTGATCTCCGCCTACCTGATGGCAACGGCCTGGAGTTAGTTAAAAAATGGCGCCTCGATGCGCCTGAGATGCCGGTTATATTGGTTACAGCCCACGGTGCCATCGATTCCGCAATCACGGCACTACGCCTCGGCGCCTGCGATTATCTGCAAAAACCTTTTGATATGAAAGATTTGATCGCAGCAGTTGGGCGCGCTGCTGAGATCGCCAAGCTAAGGCAAAAAGTGAGTCGCCTACAAGGACGTGAGGCTGCTGCAACAGAGGTGAATATCATCGGCGACACCCCTGCCATGCGACAACTTCAAGACGAGCTGAGGCGTATAGCTAAGAGCAAAGCCAGTACAGCTTTAATCCTTGGCGACAGTGGCACCGGGAAAGAGTTGGCGGCTCGCGCTATTCATGAGTGGAGCGAACGCAGCGGTCAGCCATTTGTCGAGATTAACTGTGCCTCGATCCCCGAGACCTTGCTCGAGAGCGAACTATTCGGCTACGAAAAAGGCGCCTTTACGGATGCCCGCGAGCGCAAGCTCGGACTTTTTGAAATCGCTCGCAGCGGCAGCATTTTTCTCGACGAAATTGGCGACATGCCACTTAAGTTACAAGCCAAACTTCTCCGCGCCATCGAATACCGGAGATTTAAACGCTTAGGTAGCACTAAAGATATCGAGTTTACAGGTAGAATCATCGCTGCGACCAATCGCAACCTATTAGAAGAGGCAGCTGAAAAACGTTTTCGCGCCGATTTATACTACCGTCTCAGTGCCTTGCCCGTGCGCGTTCCGGCACTGCGTGAACGCTTAGCTGATCTACCCAGTCTCGTAGAGTTTTTTCTCGACAAACTCAGTCACGATCTAAATTTGCCTCGGCCGCGCTTAAGTGCTGCAGCGACTTCACGACTAATGGAACATAGCTGGCCAGGCAACGTGCGAGAGCTCAAAAACGTGCTCGAAAGGGCACTGATATTTTATGAGCCGGAATTACTACAACCCCAACACCTGCGTATCGATCATGTTCCGGAATCATGGCAACCAGCGATGCCTCCGATTCTCGATTTCGTGACCCATACTTTTGCAGCGTCGTCGCAGCCGCCGACTACAGCGAGCCCGACTATGACTCCTGCGAATGTGAAGACAACTGCGAGCGCGACCAGCTCCGATGGGGCGCCAGTCACGACATTAAGCCCCGATCTTGCTAATACCCACACCGCAACGCCTGAGCCTAGCAGCAAACCGCTAGAAGAAAGCAAATTTGCCAGCATTCTAGAGCAAAGTGCGCAATCTACCGCTGAGAGTGCTACAGCACACTCCGCTAGCCAACCCGCTGCGAGTGAGGTGATCCACACTCTGAATAATGATTTCCGGCTACCAAATACGGGGATCAAACTCGAGGACCTTGAAAAAAGTCTTTTGAACCAAGCGCTAGATCAAGCTCGACACAATCAAACGCGGGCGGCACAATTACTGGGTATCACCCGTCATACGCTTCGCTACCGGATGGAAAAGCACGGCTTATTAGTGTCGAATAGCGCACTATCCTGAGGCAAATAGCGCTGGTATGACTGGCATAAGTCTTGCTGGAAATGACCATAGGAGGGTCCCTCATGCCCAGTTGTGCAGCTTTCTCGCCAGTTCGCCTCGCCTTGTTTTCCTCACTGATAATGACTGCCCTACCTGCCGCGGCGACGTCGGCAGGAAAAGCCCCGCAAGACCCTCCTACACAGTCGCTTATGCAACAAATCTTCACCCCGCTGTCGCGGGTGTTACCATTAAGTTTTGATCAAACCGCTTTTGAGTCAGCGAAAAATCATGACTCCATTAGTAAAGATCTCAAGACGTTGATGGACAACTCCGCCAACCTTGAAGCACATGCTCGCAAAAAAGATCGCGCTTTCGATTACATTGCAAAATCTTTGCGCTCGGACTCCACACATGCCTATCGCCGCTTTCAGCGCGGCGACTATGAAGAGTCACGATTTGCCCTACATAACCTTACGGAAAACTGTGTCGCCTGCCACGAAAGTCTGCCAGAAACACATAAAGTTCCACCGGCAGATGGACTTTTTGCAGCCTTAAAGGTGGACCAGCTGCATCCTCTAGAGAAGGCGCACTACTATGTCATCAGTCGCCAATTTGACGATGCGCTGAAGATTTACGAAGACTACTTCTCCAGTGGCAGCGTCCCCATCGGCAGCCTGGGAATGTTAGGGTCGTTTACGGACTATTTAAAGATCGCCGCGAATGCCAAGGCCGACCTTCAAAGGCCAAAGCAGCTGATCGACCGCATCCTAGCCAGACCCGACTTACCGACTCACGTACGCAGTCAGATGCAGAGTTGGAAACAGTCACTTGCGGAGCTAGAAGCCGAGGGTGCAGTGAACAAAAGCGATCTCGCGACCGCACGCAAAGTGCTGAATCAAGGACGCGAGCGCATGGAATTTCCTCGTGACCGCAATGGCACGATTCATTATGTCACGGCCGCAGCCATTCTAAATCGCTTTATACACAATAATCCACGGGCAAACTTGGAAGCGGCGGAAGCATATTACTTACTCGGGATCACTGAGTCACTGCTAGCCCACTCCTACTGGATTTCCAAGGAAGAGTTTGATTTTGAAACCGCGATTCGGTTAGCGCCAGGATCGGCTTTTGCGCCAAAGGCCTACTCTCTCCTAGAAGAAAGCTACACGGTTGGCTTCAGCGGCTCTAGCGGCACCCATATTCCCGCTGATGTAAAAGCCTTGCTAGCCGATCTGCGCAAACTCATTGATGACGCCCAAAAAAACCCTAAGAGCTAAGGGGTCCTTTATGAAGCTATTATCTTTGCTGACTGCCGCAACCCTAAGCGTATCCGCGGCTAAAGCACAGGCTGCGCCGACCGTCGACACCAACGTAAAGGCCTTGATGCGTGACAAGCTCACAGCCGCTCACGGGCTACTGGATGCACTAGCTCTGGAGGATTATAAGAAGATGGAACACTTCGCGAGCATGCTGCAAGACCTAAGCAAAGCTACGACTTGGAGTAAGCCGGACTCGCCAGATTTTCAGTTTTATTCCAAGAGTTTTCAAAATGCCGCTGCCTACGTCGTCGAGCAGGCAAAAGCTCACAATCTTGAGGGTGTCACTGTAGGCTACGTCCGTGTTTCGCTCGAATGCGTCCAGTGCCACAAGTTTGTCCGCAGCCAGGCGAGCAAGCACTAACGCAATCCTCACACTAAGTCACATGTTGACGATCTTTTGAGCCCGACAGTCGGGCTCAATTTTATTTTTGGTTAAGTGGGATTTACCACACCCGACTGTGGCACCGGTTTTGCTTTACTGTGTCTAAGGGAGCACTCTGCAAGGGAGGCATTTATGACGACTAGGGAGCAAGTTTCACAGGAAATGACGCTACTAGCGGTGACGATCGGACCAGAGGAAAGCCTTCATCATGCCTATCAGGTGATGCGCAGGGCTGGGGTGCGGCACTTGCCGGTACTCAATGACTCGGGAGCGGTCGTTGGCATCCTTTCGGACCGAGACATATTACGCCAGGGATGCTTGCTCCGAAACTCCGAGGAGTACCTGAACAACCGCCAAGTGAGCGAGGCAATGAGCGCAGGGGTCCACACTTGCCGCGCTGGCGACCGGCTCGGCGATATAGCAGATGCGATGATCCACCACGGAATAGACGGCTTACCCGTCGTCGATCAAGATGATCGCCTCGTCGGCATCATCACCTCAACAGATCTACTGCGCTACCTAAGGCGAACCGAGGGGGTAATAGACGAGGGAGCTAAGTTGGAGCCACGATATTCAGCCGGCTGATCGCTACATTTTAAAAATTACTGCAAATAAACATAATGATCACGTTGCTTAAAAAGCGACCAGGCTTTGACATCATGATCGTAGGCAAACCATTCTATCTTTTCTGATCCGACGTCAGAGAAAGTCTCGCTGGCCAATCTCCTGGCGCGGCTGATCAGCTTTATCGCTCTCATACGCGCCGA
>CAIWTN010000157.1 GCA_903915625.1 uncultured Pseudomonadota bacterium
CGGTATTAGACTCAGCGGTCTCAGAAGTGAAATTAAGTGTGCCACCGAAGAGGCAAATAAGCGCATTTTTCCTTGCTGATAATAATGATCCCTGAGTTGCCAACGAGTGAGAGTTTCCTTGACCGTGACCCAGGAAGGTGTAGTGATCTCCCGACCTACTACAATCGCCAGATAAAGTTGACCCTAGCTCCGACTGCTCATTCTGAATCGGCTCAATCTCTTCTGCTCTGGCTGGGAATCCTAAAGCTATAGCAAAGATAAAAATAAAATAATTCGTTCGCATGGAATCCCCCACTTAGTCCACCCTGGGACCTGTTAGTAGCGGTCATCTCAATAACTGCATCCAGTTCATTCAAGAGAGTTTTGAGGCTCAGCCGCGACATCTACAACTACTGGGGAGCTAGTTCGCAAACTAGGCTCGGCGATGCTATCCAAAAATGACTTCTGCGCATCTAGCAGCCTACGCCTGATCTCTGAATTGCCAGATCCAGAGTCACCCATAGCTTTAAGCATTTGCTGCTCGAGCAGCTGCCTGGCGATGCCAATTTTCGCCGAGCAGTGCAGTCGCAATACCCGTTGGCCGCTAGCATCGGACTCTTCGCGGCGTTCCCAGTAGCGTCCCATCATCTTCACTCCGGAAAGCGTTCCCTGGGACAAAAAGGCTAAAAGAGATTCCACTGCAGGATCCGAAGAGCTAGAAATTTCGGATATCTGACCGGATACAGTCATATTCTCTTTTATTTGGCGAAGTATCTGTGACCTTCCGACATTGCCGGCCGCATTGTTGCACGCCTCTGGTCTAGCATCCCCTGACATAGTCATAGCGTTGACGTAGACAACGTCGTTTTTTTCTATGTAAAGCGGGTTATCCGAATTGACCCAATCTGGGGTCTTGGTGCTATTGCCGAACCTTTCGATCACCCGCGGCGCATCGAATTCAGGACGCAGGCCAGATGTGGACGTACAACCTTGCAAAGTAAAAGTGGCCACGATTAATGGTAAGAAATTTCTGCTTATCATAAATGCCTCCGAAATTTTCGAGTTGAGGAGCTGCCTCTCTAGATCATGGAATGCTTGTCGGTGCACTGGATGTCAATGGAGGTCACAGGTCGAAGTGCAACTGAAACTTGGGTAGGGCTGCGCATACTTGTCCTCAAATGACACACGCGCTGCCGTAGACCTATTTAGGTACACAAAGTTTGACGTTTTTCACCCAATCAAAATCTTATTTATCATTTATTTCGGATACTTAGCTACGTCGCGAGAAAAATTGCAATAAAGCAGGTAGCCGTTATAACCGAATACAGAAATAGGGGAGGACAGTATGAAGGGACGTAATGCGCAAGTTACCAGGTTGTACAGGATTCTCGGCATCCTTGAAGGGGCACCTCATGGCCTCACGGTAGCCGGACTTACGGAGCGCATGAATGAACGGGGATTCGAAGTCGGCAAAAGAACCATCTACCGAGATCTTGAAGCATTGCAAGCTGCGGGTTTCCCCTTGGATGTCAATGGAAAGTCTGATGACCAGGCTGCTCGGTGGACTTTAGAACGCAATATGAAGGTAGGGCATCATCTGGCACTTAGTTCACGCGAATTGCTAGCTCTATATCTAGCTCGCTCCATCCTGGCACCGCTTAAAGAGACGCCCTTCTACGAGGATTTGGCTTCAACCTTCGCAAAGATTGAAGATAAAATCGGTGTCAAAGCGCATTCGTTCTTGCAAGAGATGGCCAATGAGTTTCGCTTTGAGCCCGGTCCCCAATGGGGCCTCGGACTCAAGCCGGAGATTGTAGATACCGTCAGAGCGGCCTGCAGCGAGCGTCAGATCCTATCGGTGGAATACAACTCTGTTAGCAGCGGTAAGAAAGGCCCGAGGCTCCTGGGACCTCACTTTCTCTATTTTGCCAAAGGCTCTCTATATTTAGTCGCCGAAGATCTAGGAGACCAGAAACTTAAAGTATTCGGTCTATCACGCATGAGCGATGCAAAGATGGCGAACGAGTCTTATGAAGGAGATATTACAGACCCCGAGAGTTTCTTTGCCAATTCCTTCGGTGTGTATCACGGCGATCAGGCTGTCTCAGTAAAAATCAGTTTTTTGCCTCAGATTGCTTCGTTTGTGCGCGAGCGCCGCTGGCACCAGTCTCAGCAGATTGTCGCTAAGAGTAATGGCGAGGTAGATCTTTCCATGGACGTGGCCGTAACGCCGGAGCTGGTTCAGTGGATCCTGGGTTTTGGCGCTCAAGCGAAAGTAATAGCGCCTGAGAATTTAGCCGAAATGGTAAGGGATGAAGCTCTCAGGACTATTGAAATCTATGGGCTTGATAAACGCAGAGCTAGTTAACTGCGTGGCTCTTGATCCACACCAACGATCTTAAAATATCTGGGGTTTAACAATCTCGGTACCAAGCTGTGCCGCGAACCTAAATAAGTCAGATGCATGCGGAGGAATATAGGCCACTGAGCAGTTCGTTTATTAATGCTGAAATACCGCATCAATTCAGCCCATTAGCTCCGACTGATTGAACTAAATCATCCCTGACTACTGAACCATAGGCTTCTTTGGGCAATGCATTCGTCTAGTTGCACTATGCACTGGCTATAACCTCGTAGTTATAACTTAGGACCGGTCCAAGAGGCTTAATGTTGGAGCCCCCTCCGTGCGCGTGCTTATTTCAAAGCTCTGCAGGTTAAGCTTCATAAACACTGGTTATTTACCTCCACTAGAATCTGATTGACCCCAAATGTCACACGGCATCCCGACAAGTTTTATGAAAAAAGTGCTCAATTAAAATGCACCGAACACCGAAAAGGTTCTTACAGGAAAGTTCGGTATCACTGAGGGGAGGATTCTTTATGATGAATACACCCGCAATACTGGGCCTGACAGTGATCGCGACATTAACAGCTTGCGGTTCCAGCAACGAATCCCAAGTGACCGGCGTCATGCAAGGGCGCACAGACGCGGTCGAGATTGATAACGACGGTGACGAAGGCTTAGCACTCACTGCGCCAGAGAAGCTTAACCTGATGACCTACCGCGGTGGCGAGGTGCTTCGGACCCCAATTAAGACGCAGGCCATTTTCTGGGGCAGCGAGTGGTCAACACCAAAATATGCTGGTGACAAAGTCGAGGGTATCAACCGCCTCCTTTCGGGCATAGGCACCAGCGCCTATCTGAACATAGTTGGTGAATACGGTGCTACGGCCAGCGTCAAACACACTGGTAACTCTTTTGATGCGTCCGTCTTTCCAACTGGGGATCTAACTCCCGGTCAGGCTGCCGCTGAGGTTTGCAAGGTCACCAAACAAAACCCGGATTCTACGACAACCTATTTTATTTATGGGACTAAGAAGGCCAAGGCCAATATCTGCGCAACACATGGCTGGGGCAATTGTCCTGCTACTGGTAAGCAGTTCTTAATGGCCTGGTTTCCCGACATCGATGAACAAAAATGCATGACACCAGACGTTAAAACTAAGAATAGTCAGGCCCTGAAAAATCTCGCAAATGCCACAGCCCACGAGTTAGCTGAAATCCTGACCGACCCCCGCCGCGGTGGCTGGTTTGATACCGGTCGTGATGAAATCGCTGATAAGTGCGCGTGGACCTTCCCGGCCGACAACATCACGCTCACTAATGGTTCGAGCTTCCGACTGATTTATCTGTGGTCCAACAAAGCCTATGATGCCGGTAAAGGTATGGCCAATGGTAAACGCCTGCGCGGCTGTGTAGACCGCCAATTTAAGTAACAGCGTCCTCAATTTAAAATTAGCGGCGTCACACGGATATCGTCGCTGAAACTTTAGACGCCGATCATCATTTGTAAAAATAACAATGTTTGTTAATAACCCTCAATCCGGATCCAAATTTTGTCCTCGTTGCGTGGCCGATACACTGTGACAACGATAATTCCGGCGTGCTTAGGAAATACTGGGTGACTCGACCACCTCGGTGCCGTTTACGTGCGTGGTTCTCTAGGAATCTAGGCCTACGTGACCGCGCCTCTGCGCGAGATATCTTCGCATCTTTTGAGGGAAGAGGAGTTCTGATAGACGAGCGAGAAACGATCAAACTCAACGCCGCAATCACTGAGCTCAACAGAGTCACAAAAAAGATTCTGTCAAAATAAAATGCAGACCTGGTAGCGTTCGCAGATGAATAGTCAATCATCTGTATCAACGGGGACTCGGTTGGGGAGGGTTCCGATGCGGTTGCTGGGTTCATACAATCTGATACTTGTCTGTTAGCGAGCGAAAAGTGTGAGAGCCACGTTTAACTTTGTCTGGATAGGTTTTGACCTGTCCTGAGATATCTACTAGCTTCACAGACATCTCAAGCTGTTTGTAAAATCGATTTAACAGCACGGCTTTAAAGACTCGCAGTTCGAAAACACGGATCATGCTAAAGCTTTTATATCGCCATCCGACAGACCATCAGGTTTAGCGCTCGGCATTTGGCGATACCTTCCATTTCCAATTTCGATTTCTTTTTATCACCAATTACCACTACGCAAAAACCAAGATCTCACAGTACGCAACTCGGAAACTGAACTTTTCAAATTCTATCGCGCAGGAGTGGTGGTATGAGGAATCCGCAACCAAAGGAAGGCGCCCGTAAAATCAGAACCTGGAACATCAGAGACGAAGACCTAGTCTTCGAAGATGGGAGTTTCATTCCTTTGAGCGACATCGACGATGTCACTTGCGAGGAACCATCGGGAATTAGCGGCGCAAGTTCAGCCGCAAATCTGATTAGGTATGGC
>CAIWTN010000158.1 GCA_903915625.1 uncultured Pseudomonadota bacterium
AAAAAGAGGCTTTTTTCACCTGCGCGGATCGCCGTCCTGAAGCTTGTGTAAATACTGGGCCCTGCCAAAAATCCGTAAAAAACCTAAGATGGCGCTCTTGGTCTGAAAAATTGGGCTGTTATACCGAACGCATTAGGCTATGGTAGGAAACTATTTGAGTGCAATTAGCCTGTAACCGTAGTGGGTGGGTGAAGAATGGCCTTGGGCCGCGCCAAACCTAAGTTTTATATTGCGTGGATCGCATGGCGCAATTTAGTGCCTCGGGGACGGCGTGGCGGACTTTCCGTTATGACGCTCGTATCCATTTTAGGCATTGCCATTGGGGTTGCTGCACTCATCATCGTTTTGTCGGTGATGGGCGGATTCGAACAGGATCTACGCGGTAAGATGCTACGCGGGCAACCAAATCTCGAGGTCATGAACAAGAACGCGGTCGCCGGCTTTGGTTTAAAGCAGCATCCAGTTGAGGATTTCGAACGTCTATTTCCTGAGGCGACTGCAGTAGAGCCTTACACCGAGGCCGATGTAGTGCTGAAGCAGCGTTCGCACTTAACGTCCGCCACACTCTTCGGGGTGGATCCTAACCGAAAAGGGCATTTGTGGGGGTTTGGTGGGGCGATCGTCGAAGGCGAGATGAGCGGGATAGGCGCCATCCAGCCGGCCGGTGGTGGCGATTTTCCAGGGAATAAACGTCATCCAGGCATCGTGTTGGGTCAACAACTGGCCGAGCAATTAGGCGCAGACTTGGGTGACGAAGTCGTGGTGCTTTCGCCCCAGACTAATGTTGGTACGGCGCTAGCGGGCGGCACAGTGTCGCGCACCTATGTAGTGTGCGGCAAATTTAGGACTGGGCTATTCAATTATGATGCGCGCTGGGCAGTCGTGAGTCTGAACGAGGGCCGCAAGTTCATGGCGGACTATGATGAGTCGCTAGATCAAGACGAATACGTTTCTGGTGTTGCTGTGAATGTTGCCGATCCATTGGCGATTCAGAAGACTGTCGATCGCGTGTTTGGTCGCGCTGGCGCTCCAGGAACTATGCCACAGTCATTTGGTGACCTTGTTCCATTAACTTGGGAGAAGGCAAATCTTTCGTTGCTCTTTGCCTTAAAATTAGAAAAATTTGCGATGGGCTCGATTTTGATGCTGATCGTGATTGTAGCGGCCTTCTCCATTAGTGGCACTATGATGATGACGGTGTTTCATAAGCGTGGGCAGGTAAGCTTGTTGCGATCTTTAGGTATGAGCAGGGGAGACATTGCTAAATTATACCTAACGCACGGATTTACCATCGGTACCGTAGGCATCCTGATGGGGCTCCTGATTGGGTTGAGTATTTGCGCTCTGATTAAGAGTTTTGCCGTGATTCCATTGCCGGCCGGCGTTTACCATCTCAGGTCGCTACCCTGCAAATGGCTGTGGATGGACTATACGATTATTTGTTTGTGTGCTTGGGGCTTCAGTTTGGTGGCCTCGACTTATCCAGCGTTGACAGCGGCGAGGCAAGACCCTGGCCAGGGCTTACGCTATCTCTGATACAGACTGAGGTGTTATTTGGCCGAGCATGAGCAGGAAAATCAGCCGCTAAAGGTGCCGACCGGTGGGTACAGTATCGACCTGCGAGACGTTCGTAAGGTTTATCGCATCGGTCACGAAGACGTGGAAGCGTTGCGTGGTGTGAACCTGCAAATTCCACACGGTAGCATCGTGGCCGTTACCGGTAAGTCCGGGGCCGGCAAGAGTACGTTGCTGCATATCATTGGCACCTTAGACAGACCGTCATCTGGGACTGTGGTTCTTAACGGCACCGACGTGTCGCAGATGAGTGACCAAGCGGCTTCGCATTTCCGCAATGGATCGGTGGGATTTGTTTTTCAAATGAATAACCTGTTGGGTGAATTCTCAGCTTTAGAGAACGTCATGCTGCCTGGTCTTATCGCTGGTGCACCGCGTGCGCCAGTAGCTGAGAGGGCGAGCAAATTATTACAGGCCGTTGGTCTTGGATCACGCTTACAGCATCGTCCTGGTGAGCTATCTGGGGGGGAGCAGCAGCGCGTGGCGATTGCCCGAGCGCTGGTGATGGCGCCGCCAATTTTATTGGCCGATGAACCTACCGGTAATTTAGATCAACGGACCAGTCATGAAGTCAGAGAATTGTTGATCAGCGTCTGTGAGGCTAATAAGGTCACAATGATACTAGTCACCCATGACCTTGATTTGGCGCGGCGCTTGCCCTCGCAAGTCGTGATGGAAGACGGTCGCGTTGTTGAGGGAGGCGGGTTCGCTTGAAGATTCCAGCCTTTAACAGGTTTTTCTATCTGCTCGTGGGCGCTCTCGTTCATTGCAGCTTTTTAGCCACTAGCGTCACGGCGCAAGTGTTGGCGCCTCAAGCGCAGCCCACTTCAATAGGGGGCGGCGAGCTAGTTGAGGAAGTGGTGGTGCGCGGCAACGCCAAGGTTGAGAGTGATGCCATCTTAGGCCTACTTAAGACCCACAAGGGCGGCGCTATCCAAAGAGACGCTATTCAATCTGACATCAGAACGCTATTTGACTTGGGCTACTTCTCTAGTGTGCGCGTGTATAAACGCGCTGGCACTGCTGGCCGAGTGGTGCTGATCGTTGAGGTGAAAGAAAAGCCGGCGATCACCAGTGTTTCATACGAAGGCAACCACGAAGTCACGGATGATAATATCAAGGATAAGCTTGAGACCAAGCTTTACACGATTGTAAATGAAGCGGCAATCACCGCTGATGTCCGGATGATTGAGAAGCAATATGCCGAAAAGGGCTACTACCTTGCCAAGGTGACTTACACCCTTGACCCCAAGGGTGCCAACGATGTCGGGCTAACGTTTCACGTCGATGAAGGTGGGAAGCTCCTGGTTGGGTCCGTCGAGATCCTTGGCGCGCGCTATTTTTCTCCCGCCGAGATCATTAACGGCACACCTGGGTTGGCTTCCAAGCCGTACACGCGGTCCACTGCACTTGGCTCAGCATCGCTCTATCAAGAAGATTTTGTTAAACGAGATCTAGAGTACATTGCCTACATTTACCGTGACCAAGGGTTTGCGGAGGTCAAGACTTCCAAGCCGTTTCAATTCTTGGATGTCGATCGTGATTTTGTCCGGCTAACATTCCAGGTTGAAGAGGGCCTGCAATATAACGTTGGCTCACTCGAAGTCAGCGGTGATCTGCTCTTCACCAAGGAAGAGCTCCTTGAGGCGATGAAGCTGAAATCTAATGGTCTATTCCGCTACTCGAAGTTCACCAAAGACATCGAGATGCTGACCGACAAATATGGCGACCTGGGCTTTGCCTATGCCGATGTGAATCCCAAGACGACCTTTGATCGCGACAAGCGCTTAGTTCACATCAACTATGAAATCACCAAAGGCGAAAAAATCTATTTTGGTAAGATGACGATCAGCGGCAATACCAAGACTAGGGACAATGTAATTCGTCGCGAGTTTCAGGTTGCCGATAGCGAGCTTTACAGTGGCACCAAGCTCAATACTTCTAAGGCTAACGTGGGTCGCCTTGGTTTTTTTGAAGAAGTGCAGGTGGTTAAGGAGCGGGATGAGCAGCAGCAGAACATGCTCAACCTAAACATTAAGGTGAAGGAAAAACCTACCGGTCAGCTGCAAGCTGCCGTTGGTTTTACACCTAATGCATCGACCGGCCAGGAAGGTTCGCAATTATTCGGCCAAGGTCGTTATGATGAAAAGAATCAATCGGGTAGGGGGTGGGCGACCAACCTGACCGCAAAATGGAACGGCGAACGCAACTACTCGTTCGACTTAGGGTTCTCTGACCCCTATGTCAATGACAGTGCGTGGAATGCCGGCACCAACCTGTTCATGAGTAACAATCAGGTGCGCTATCTGGACGAAAGTTTAGTCAACGAGCGGCGTGTTGGGGGCTCAGTTTTTGTCGGTCGTCAGCTGTTTGAGCTGGTTCGGGCGCGGGCAACTTACAAGTTGCAAAGGATTACGAGGGACCAGGAAAATAGTTACATTCTTCCTGCTTTCCTACAGCAGGGTCTGGTATCGAGTGCGATCTTTAGTTTGTTGCGTATCGATGTGGATAATTATCTCGATCCAACCTCCGGTTCTGATGTGAACTTAAGCCAGAATTTTACTGGTGGCCCCCTACTTGGTGGCGATTGGAAATATCTAGAATCGAGTGCTGACGCGACGGCATTTTTGCCGATCGACTTCTCTGAAACCTACCGTACTTACTTTAAGTTGCACGGGACTGTTTCCTATATTTATCCGCTCTTCGGCGCGCCAGTCCCCTTTCCAGACCGCTACCGGTTAGGTGGATTTAATGACATGCGGGGGTGGAACTATTACGACCTCGGTCCAAGGTTCTCACTGCTACAAGCTCCCGGCGGCAGTCGCACTTTGATCAACAAGGGTGGCGATAAGAAGGTGGTTTTCCAACTAGAATACTTTATGCCTCTGATCCCTGAAGCTGGTATCAAGTCATTGGTATTTACGGATATCGGTCGTGTTTATGATGACGAGGAACCGCTCACTCTGACGAGCATGAATCGTGACGTTGGTTTTGGCTTCCGTTGGATTACACCTATCGCACCGTTCCGGTTTGAATGGGCTTATCCGATTAAGGACGGTAAGCTTGGTGATATGCAGATCATCTTCTATATTGGCTATTGAATTAACAAGGAGGTTCTCTATGGGCAAGTGGTCGACACTGAAGCACACGGCGGTCTTGGGAGCTATTTTACTGGCAGCGTCACCGGCCAAGGCACAAGCAAGCCAGGGCAAGTTTGGCGTGGTGGATATGCAGCAAGTCATTCTGAGCGTTGAAGAGGGCAAAACTGCTCGCTCCCAGCTCGAAGCAGAAATTAAGGCCAAAGAGTCTGAGCTCGGTAAGCAGAAGGAAGAGCTCGACAAGATGAACAATGAATGGAAGAACCAGGCCGCCTTGCTTAGCGAGGATGCACGCATGAAAAAGCAGCAGGAGTTTCAAGAGAAATTCATGACACTGCGGAATGCGGAAATGGAGTTCCAAGCCAATATCAAGCGCAAGGAACAAAAGGCAACTCAGCAAATTGCTATGAAAGTGGCCCAAGTCGTAGATCAAATTGCCAAGCAAAAGAAGCTAGTCGCGGTCTTCGAAACCAACAGCGCTGGTTTGCTTTATCTAGAGTCACCAGTCGACCTAACGCAAGAAGTCATCAGCGAGTATGCCAAGCGTCCGAAAGATAAGGCTGCGTCAGATAGTTCAAGCGGTGACAAAAAGAAGTAAATCCGACTAAAATTTGAAATATCGATAGAGGCTATTTATGAATGGCGAAGTGCCAACTATGCCGATGGATATTCGGGCGATAGAAAAGTGTATTCCGCATCGTTATCCGTTCTTGCTGGTTGACCGCGTCTTGGAGCTAGTTCCAGACGACTACATCATTGCAGTCAAGAATGTCTCGATTTCAGACCCGTTTTTGGCTGGGCATTTTCCCGGCCACCCGGTTATGCCGGGAGTGTTGTTGATCGAAGGCTTGGCCCAGGCCGCAGGGATTTTAGGTCATTTGTATGTCAATGGTGGCCTGAGTCAGTGTTTGCTGACTGAGATCTCCGAGGCAAGGTTTCGCCGACCGGTGGTTCCTGGTGACGTTGTCACTTACGATGTCCGAGTGAAAAAACGCCGAGCTCCCTTTTTCTGGTTTGAAGCCAAATGTATGGTCGGCTCCGACACTGTGGTTGATGTTAAGCTTTCGGCATATATCAAGTAGATGAAATTACAGCGGGGGCTAGTCCCCCCCCTTGTCAGACAGGTGCTATGTTGGAAACAGATAATAGCTTGTTCGATGTTCCCTCATCCAACCTGCAAGCTCCTGTAGAGGTGCATCCGACGGCCATTGTTGCGCCAGGTGCGCAACTCGGCCGCGGTGTCAAAATTGGTCCCTATAGTATCATCGGACCGAAAGTGACGATTGGTGACAATGTTCACATTGGTCCGCACGTAACTGTGGAAAATCGGACCACTATCGGCGCACGTACGATTGTGTATCAGTTCGCGACCCTTGGCGTTGTGCCTCAAGATCTGAAGTTTCACGGCGAAGACGCGGAATTGATCATCGGCGAAGAAAACTCCATTCGTCAGTACGTGAATATTTCGATTGGTTCCGACAGTGGCGGGGGAGTCACTCGCATTGGTCGGCGTAACCTCCTCATGGTCTATTGCCACATTGCTCATGACTGTCAGGTCGGTGACAATATTGTCATCGTCAATGGCGTTGCTTTGGCTGGGCATGTGATTATCCAAGATCGCGCCTTTATCGGCGGCTTGTCCGCGGTGCACCAGTTTTGTCGTATTGGCACCCGGGCCATGATCGGTGGTGGCAGTATGGTCGTACAAGACGTTCCTCCGTACTGCATGGTGCAAGGGGATAGGGCTGCTCCCGTGGGACTTAATGTGGTCGGTTTGCGGCGTGCAGGATTCTCAACAGAGATACTCCGCGATCTCAAAACTATGTATCGACTCTTGTATAGTGAAGGCTTGACCCTAGACGATTCGATTGCACGGATTGAGACACAAACAGAAGATAGCTTAGAGCGTCGGACCTTCGTAGAATTTCTGCGCAAAAGTGCACGGGGAGTTTGTCGCTGAGTAAGAGGTCAAATAGCTATTTTATCGCTGCAGGCGAGCACTCAGGCGACTTAATTGGTGCTGACCTAGTCATGGCACTGCGCGAAAAGCTGCCGAAGTACACCGCTTTTGGTGTTGCCGGCTCTGCTATGATCGAGACCCAAGTGGAGGCGGTGGCAACCACCGAAGACTTGAGCGTCATGGGAGTGACTGAGGTCCTGGCCCGTGTGCCTGCCCTCCGCATGCTGGAGTCACGGCTTTTATCATGGGTTGATAAAATGCAGCCCAGTTTTGCCGTGCTGATCGACAATCCAGGCTTCAATTTGCGCTTAGCTGAACAGCTAAAGCTGCGCGGTGTCACTGTATTTCAGTATGTCGCCCCCAAGGTCTGGGCTTGGGGAGAGGGGCGTGTTGCTCGGCTCAAGCGCGATATTGATATGATTCTCGGGATCTTACCCTTCGAGGAAGAGTTCTTTAAGAGCCGCGGAGTGAACTATGTATACGTAGGCTCCCCGCTCAAGGATCGCATTAATAAAATTATTATTAGGCGGGAAACACTCGGTCTATCACCGACCCGTCCGATCATCGCCTGTCTACCCGGTAGTCGTCCGTCTGAAATCGCGCTGAATCTGCCGACTTTAGTGGGCGTGCGCGATATGGTCTCAAAAGAGTTGCCTGATGCGTTGTTTGTGGTGCCAATTGCGCCAAATATTTCGATCGATTTGGTAGACCAAACGTTGCGCTCACGATTTGGTATGGGTCTGACACCGTATCAGCCAGGAAAGTTAGGCGACCTTCAAGTCGAGTCTTGGACTTGTGGTGGCCTTCGTTTCGTCCGCGGTATGAGTCTAGAGATGATGGCCATTGCAGATGCCGCGGTGGTGGCGTCGGGTACGGCAACACTTGAGTGCGCTTTACTCGGCACACCGATGGTAGTGGTGTATACGATGAGCTCCCTGTCCTATGAAATTGCAAAGAGAGTGGTGAAGCTACCCTATGTCAGCTTAGTCAACCTCATCTTCGGCCGTAAAGTAGTGCAGGAATATATTCAGGAATTTTCTTTGGCAGACGTTGGTGCTGAAGTTCTGAGCCTGCTGCGTGACCAAGAACGCAGGCAAGATCTCGACTTTCTCTTCGGTGATTTGCGGGACAAATTACCCGGATTTGCTGCATCCACTGCAGCAGACATCATCGCTCGCGCAGTGACTAGCCCCGGCGGCGCTTCTTCCAGGTCTATATGAAACATCGGCCTCTCATCCGAGAGCTATTTGTAAGGCCCCTGCTCGAGCAACGTAGGCGGCTCTATGGAATTGCGATATCGCTGATCGTATTGGCACTGTCGCAAGCGCTGTTTTTACTTATGGTTAAAGGTTTTATTAAGGCACTTTTTCAAGGACGCGGTGTCGCGACTGTGCCGTTGATTGACTTGCTTCCGCCAAAGTCTGCGAGCTGGTTTCCTGCCCTGACTAATCTAACGTTGACCACGGATAGTTTGGCAATCATTGTCCCCGTTATCATTCTAATCGCTGGCTGGTCGAAGTCACTGGCTAGCTATCTCTATCAGCTAAATCAGCAAGCTCTGGCTCTGTATTTGGCAAAGTCTTACCGGGAAAAATTATTTCGCGCTCTTATTAGTTTGCCCTATACAGATATAGTCAAGCGGCCTGTCGGCGTATGGATGTCTTTGATTATGAACGACGTGATGCTGCTGCAAAGTCGCTTCACGGATATCATGACCAGCTTAATCCGCGATAGCGTAGCGGTGATTGCTTGCTTTTCTGTGCTCACTGTCGTGCATTGGCCCTCGGCTCTAGTCTTGTTTTTAATGTCGCCCATCATTGCCTTTGGTATGGGCCGAACTGGCAAGCGCATCGCCCTTTTTGCTGAGATCTATCAACGCGAACTCGGACGCATTGCGGCATGTGTATTAGACATGCGAGCGCGGTTTGATTTTATTAGGGCGCAGCAAGGCGAGACTTTTGAGCGGTCTCGATTCACTGAGCTCAATCAGAATTATTACTCCATGATACGGCAGTCGATTTTAATCAGATCGGCCTTTGCGCCCATGTTGGAGTTTTTTGGATTCGGTGTTTTTGCGTTAGCTGTTTATGCGATCGGCAACGGCTTATGGGGCGATTTTCCGCCGGCATTAATGCTGCAGTTCTTTGTTGCCCTTGGTCTCCTGCTAAGACCGCTTAGGGAAATGGGCGAGCAACTCTCTAGATATCACGAGACGCGCGGCACATTATTAAACAGCCTCGGAGTTTTTGAGCTGTTGGCAAAAAAGGCGCAAGAGAGTGAAGCCCATAAGATGTTGCCGATAGGTCAGCAGGATTTGGCTTCGCGCGGCATCAATATTCGTCAGATTCGTGCGGGCATGGCAGAAGAGGTGCGGTTTTCCGCCTCCAACCTTAATTTAATTCCGGGTAAGGCGGTCGCAATTATTGGTCCAAGCGGTGCCGGGAAGTCAACGCTACTTAAGACCCTTGCTGGATTAGTCGCACCAATAGCATGGGATGGTGATTTTGATTGGCGTCACACTATAGATTTGGTGTCTATGGTGAGTCAGGAGCCTTTCCTTTTTGATGATACGATTGAGGCCAATTTGCTCTATGGGCTTGAAGCTGAAGTACGCCCATCGACGGCTGAGCTTTGGGCTGCACTTGCTACAGTGAATATTGCTGACGAAGTTAAGTCATGGCCAGAGGGCTTGAATACTAGACTTAGGGCGATCGGCAGCAACGTCTCGGGTGGACAATTGCAGCGCCTTGTCATCGCCAGAGGGTTATTGAGGCGCAAGCCGATTTGGCTGCTGGATGAGGCGACTGCGGCTATTGATGCGAAAAGTGAAAGGGACATCACCTTGCGCCTGACTGCAGCTTGCCGTGAGACTGGTCATGCATTGCTAGCCGTAACTCATCGACTGACCTGGCTCGGTGCCTTTGATGAAGTATGGTTTGTCGAGAAGGGTGAGTTGGCTCTTGTTGGGTCGCACGAAGACCTTCTAAAAGATCCGCGTTATCGTTCTTATTGCGCCAGTGCCGGAGGCGTGCATTGAGGGCGCTGCTTACGCCGCTAGCGTATATTTTAAGCTGTTTATATGGTGCATTGAGTGCCATCCACAGATGGACTTTTCAAAGCGGACTTCGTCACCGCCAGCGCCTGCCAGGCATAACCTGGTCGGTTGGTAATATAGCGGTTGGCGGCACAGGCAAGTCGCCAGTGACTGTGGCATTGGCAAAAATTCTGATTGAATCCGGTGCTCGGCCCGCGATTTTGACCCGGGGCTACGGGGTTCCTCTGAAGCGGGGAGACAGTGTCGTATTGCTGGCTGGAGACGTGCTCAGTGCGGCTACAAGTACTCAGCGCATTCCTGATGAAGCCAGAATGCAGTCTGCCTCACTGCCCAGTGTTCCTGTCGTTGTTGGGCCGGATCGCCACGCTGCTGCAATGCGGTATTTACGCGAGCTAAAAGGCCAGGCTCCTACTCACTGGTTATTAGATGACGGCTTTCAGCATTGGCGACTTGAGCGTGATTTAGATTTCGTCTTACTAGATGCGCACAACCCGCTGCCAGCATTATTGCCTCTGGGACGAGCGCGCGAGTGTCCTGCGGCCATTTCTCGGGCAGATATCGTGCTATTTACCCGCTGTGAAGCGGGGATTCCGACGACCGCCGACTTAAGTGAAGTCACGCCGCACCTGAAGCCTGGTGCATATGTGCTTACATCGACTATGGAGACACCAGCTCCAGCCGAGACTACTGACGGTCGCATTGCATTTAGCCTCAAGGAACACTCACCAGTATGCTTGGTAAGTGGCATCGCTCAACCTGCAGCATTGCATCAGAGTGTAGTTCAGCTTGGCTTGGCAATCGGCACTGAGCTGAGACTGCGAGATCATCAGCCTATCGATGCAGCAAGGCTTACATTAAAATGCCAAGGTCAGCGCTCAATCTTGACGACGGCAAAGGACTATTGGCGTGACCCTAAGGTTTTTGAGCAGTTGCCACTGCCTGTTTTTGTTCTCGATCTAGACGTGAATTGGGATGCGACGGAAATGCGAAAAGCATTGAGGCCATTCATTTAGAATACTTGGTCTCTTCATTTCCATTTAAAAGTGCCGGTTAAAGGCTGGGTTCTAGCGAGTCGAGGTATTTTTCATTTCTGGCATTGCCGTGGCTGCTTCAAGGGCGTTGCGGAGATTCTCGGCCAAACGTAGTTTCGCCGGGCTACTGCGGACGACAGAAGCATAAATATCTACTTGCTCGAGTGCCTCACCGTATTCACCGCGCTTGAAATCCGTTACCGCCAAGTTAAAGTGGACTAGCTCTGGGTCGCCGTGGTGGGTTTGGGCCTCGTCCAGAAGTTTAGCGGCATTTTTGTGATTGCCGCGCATCGACTCGGTGACGGCTAGATGAAGTGCTGCGTTTGGATCCTCGGGCATTAATTCGTGAGCCTTAGCGAATGCGGCCCTTGCAGATTTTAAGTCGTGGAACTGCAGGGAGAGGATGCCTTTATTTAGGTATGCTGCGGTATCGCTTGGATTTAGTTGGATGGCACTATTGAATAAGTCGCGCGCAAGGGTCACCTCATCACGCATTAGCGCCGACATGGCGAGGATGTTGTAGGCGTCACTATCAGATGGTCCGCGTGGAACAAAATTGCTGAGAATCACATCGACCTGGTCGGGGCGACCGCGCGCCAAACTTACCTTTGCCAAAATTTTCCTAGCTTCTTGATTCTTCGGCTCTTGAGTGATGACGGCCCTTGCATCTTGTTCGGCTTCTTTGATCCTGCCGAGCAGAATGTATGCGCGCGCTCGCATGAGGCGAGTGCTGCTATCATGCGGGAGATTGGCTAAAGTTTCCTTGGCCTGGTAGATGTCATGACCAGCTAACTCGACTAGGTGCGCGGGGCGAGGGAATTTACTCATTGAATAGATATAGCCAGTTCCCGACGCACCAGTAGACTTCCCTCCGGCTTGACCTGGCTGGGTCATAAAATACGGACTGGCGAACGCTTCGTTTACCTGATCGTAGTGACCAAACCCAGAGGCGCCTAGACGCTGCAGTGCTAGTGCTGCCCAAAGGGACTGATTCTTCTCGGTTTGGGCTTTTTGCGCCGCAATCTCGTAATGATGCTGGGCTAGTGCCTGAGTAGCAAGGGCACGTCGTTCCCAAGTAGCTGCTTCGTTACCATGATCAGGCACAGCAAATAGTGTGGCAGCCAGTGATTCATTTAGAGCAGCTATCACCAAGTGGGCGGCTAAGGTGAATTCAGTATCATCGATTTTCATAACCTGATCGAGCTGGCGAGTTAGCTGCTCTACACGCTGAGCTTTTAGTTTAGGATCGCCTTCGTAGCGGCTCTCAGTCCCTGCTCTACTGGCAAGAATCGGCTTGCTTTCATGGTACGCTAGCTGAAATAATTTGGCGGCAAGTTCATGATTCGCTGAATTGTCATCACTGCGCCGTTGGAACAGCGGATTGGACTGGAAGCTGGCTAGAGTATCCCAAAGTCGACGTTTACTTTGGATACGTTCCAACTGGTTGCCTCCATCGTCACGTGTCAAATCATAGTATCTTGGGTGCAGTAGGTCATCGCTAACACTGCGGTCTAGCTCTATCCTGTAAAGATCATCTTTGCTTTTAGTAGCAGTCTTTTGGACCGAATTTTCGATTAGTGCGAGTCCGACGCGTGAATCTTTTGGATAAGACTGGCTAAACCTAGCGAATGTAAATGCTGCTTCCTCGTGATTACCGAAGCATCCTTGGATCATTCCCGCATCAAACAGAGCATCAGCGGCTCGCGTGTCTGATGGAAAATTGGTTGCCAATTGCATGTTGTGGCGAGCGGATTCAGTGAAGTTGAGTGATTCGCTATAGGCAGTGGCTAAATTTGCCAGCGAGTCGGCTAAGTATCGCGATTTTGGATAGTTTTTTACGAGACGCAGATTCGCTTGAATACCCTTAGCCAGCAGCCCGGCGCGAAAAAAAGCCACGCTGGCATTATAAAGCGCGCTTTCCGCGCGCATATCGCTGGGGAATCTGTCGACAAAGCTAAGATAATATTTGGCAGCCTCAGGAAAGTTACTCCGTACAGCCTCCTGGCTGGCAAGGCCGAGCAATGCTTGCTGCAAGCTACGTCCGACAACACCAGCTATTGGATTTCCTAGATTCGGTGCCTTTCGCTCAAAAGTTTCGCACCATTGCAGAACATCGGACCAGGATGATCTCGTGACATGATAAACAAGTATCCGCTGTATCGCCTGCTGACCTGGTGTTGTTTCGGGAAACTCTCGAGCTAGTGTGGCGTAGGCATTTTCAGCAGCCTCGACGTTCCCATATGATCTCAATAATTCCGCCGCGCGCAATCTAGCGCTAGCTTGTGCGACTTCGTGCGGAGTGAAGATAGGCGCCGTGGCAATTATTTCTATTAATAGGCTGATTTCTTTAGGAAGTTCTTGCGGTGTCGGTGGTTCAGTCAAAGTTGGTGGCTTAGGTGGATTCGTCGAGATTACTAGTTCTTGTTCAGCGGTCGCTCTTAGCCAAGAGTCTTTGAGGTGGGTGCCGTCGCTCGGTTTTGATTTTGCTGTTTTCAAATACTGCTGTACTGCCTGTGCATGATTTCCGAGTTTGGCCAGGACGTTGGCATAGGCAAAACGGACGTCGTAGGCAGCATTCTGATTGGGGAATTGGGCTAGATATAAACCTAATATCTCGGTTGCCGCGCTTAGCTGGACGGGGTCCGCTGTGGCTGTTCCGTCGCGCTCTAGGGCTAATCCGTAGGTTCGAAGTGAACGCTCAACGACAATATCAGCGAATCTCAGTCGATCCTGATTCTCGCTGTTGATTTGCCGCCAAGGACTATTGCCATGGAGGTTGACAACCATGGCGCGTATGGCTTCGACGAGTTTTGAAGTGTCTTTAGCGTAATACAGGAGATTCAGAGTTTTTTCGAAGATTTCAGGGTTATCGCTCTGCAGTGGCACTTCACCGAGTAACTTCATTAACGCCGTGGCCGATCCGCCAAAGTCCCGATGAGCCGCTAGGCGTGAAGCAAGTCGATTCAAATTCAGTTTGATTGCACTCTTCGCACCGATTGATTTGAAATAATTCGCCGGTGCATCGAAATCGTTTTGTTCAGCCCAGATGAGAGCTAAGTCCTGAATGGCCTCTTTTTTAAGGTCAAAGCGACTGGTGCGTGCTGGTAACTTGCCAATTACATTGATGACGATTTTCAGTTCTTCGATTGTTTGCTGGAGTTCTGTGTTGTATTCGGAATTATTTTCAGCGTTATAAGACTGATTTTTCTTTTCAGGCAGATTTGGTGATCGGCTCGTCGCCTGCATGAAGCGTAGCCAGGCTAGTTTATAATACGCGAATGGCATAGCCACTGGATCCTGGGTCGCAATTGCTTGGCGGTAATATTCATAGGCATTTGCATAGTCATGATGATGGAAGGCATATTCTCCGAGGCTCAGATGAACTGCCGGTAGCCATTTAGAATTAGGGTATTGCCGTAAAAAAATCTGATAGTACTGTGCCGCCATATCGCTGTTTGAGCGTACCTGACCGACAATTAGGCCATACATTGCCCCATCGGTCGCCGGTAGTGTCGGGAAATCGGCTACCGCTTTGCGGAACAAATTTAATGCATTTTTGAGTTCTTTGTTATTTGTGCTTGCATCCTGAACAGCGGGCATGGACGACTTAGTGCAGCGTGTCAGCCGTAGGTTCCCTGCAGTTTTTTGATCGCGCATGAGAGTCGATTTTTGCAGGTATTTTTGGCCTATTCTTACTAATCCGAGGTAGCGTTTTGCGTCATTCAGTTTCCGATCTGAGAATTTATTCTCGTCGTCACGGATATCTTCACTAATTTTTGTCAGTTCTTTATTTAGATCATCAGAAGATGCACTAGCTTTTAACTGGTTTTGATATTCAGCGAAGTCGTCGAGTGTTGGTGCACATTTGCTGAGAGGCTGATAGGTCAATTCGGCATCCGAAGCGGCGAAGGCGTGGGTCATAAGCGGAAACAGGAAGATTGCGCCACTTAGAATGAATTTGGAACTGCCGAAGCGGAGAGTCACTTGATCGTTGCCTCCAACTCGATGCGGCGACTGCGTTCGCAGTCATAGATGCCGCAAGGTCCAACTTGGTTACCTTCTCTGGAAATTGGGTTCTCCTCACCACGCCCATCGATGGAAAGATTAGAATTCGGCCAAATTTTCGAGTCGTTGAGGATGCTTCGGATCATGGCAGCGCGTTTGCGACTGATGCGGCGGTTGGCATTATGAGTCAAAGTATTGTTCGAATCCGGCCTGGGATTTGTATAACCTTTGATGGCGATGTGAATGGTGTGGTATTCATCATTCAGCTCAACCAGTAGGGTTTCCGCATATAATTTCGCCAATTTCTGCACCATTACCCGACTGGATTTAGTCATTTCTGCGGATCCGGACGCAAAGTTGACGCCGCTATCAGAATTCAAGATGAGATGGCCGTAATTATCAATGGCATGCAGATAGCCAGAGTTATCAAATGCTAGTCGCAAGGCTTGGATGTACTTGTCCGGTAAAGATCCGCTGCGGATGACCTTCTTGCGCTCCATCGAAGCCGTCGTAGCGACCCGGTTTATAAGGTTGGGCATTGTAGGTGTACGATCAGTAGGAAATCCAGAATTGCTAGGCGGATACTCTAGGGTTGGGACCACAGTATTATCTGCGATGTGAGCAACCGATTTCTTGTTGATTATAGGTTGCCCAGTAGGTTTAGCGGCGCTGATTTTACTTTGCTGGGGATAAGAGGATGGCTGGTCTGCCTGCTTATTATTTCTATTTAGGGATGGCGCGGTTACCAAGATCGGTGATTGATTGGGAGTCACTGCAGGAACTGAGTCGATCGGCACAAAAGCTAAGCGATTAAGTTCGGTATGAGCAGCGAGCCCCCACTGAGGCTGTATTGCTTTACCGTTGATGCCGCCAGGTGTGACAACGTCTGCCGGAGTTATCGCGGTGTCGGTGAAGCTACTGTTTGATAATGGAGCGGCACTCGATGGCTTTGCGAGTGGCGTGGACATCGATTCGGTTTTGGATGGATTGAATAATGGAAATTTGCCTTGTTGAGCATTTGGGTTAACACCGGTGTTTGTAGATGCGCGACCGACCGCATTCGCTTTCTGGCGTCTCAAGGTTGTGTCCTCTTGGACGCCTTGTGTACTAGATGAAATAGCACTGTGTTTGCATGAGCTGATGATGCTCGGAGTGGCGCATGCAGCTATCGCCAGCAGCTGATAAAAAACAGCCAAACGAGAGGCGGGCAAAATCGGCAAGGATGTATGCCGCCGATAGCACGATCGGTGCTCAAAGCATGTCTGTTTCGCCAGGCCCCTGGCTGCCATGACTGCCCTCGTTTGTATGATTAAATTTACTTTATTGTATGTTTTACGATTAGTTGGGGCAACAGCGCCAAGACGCTGGCGAAGGCCTCGTCTGCGCTTGGACTCGACTCGAAATTGCAAGCGGCCGATTAAATTGAATATTTGTTTGCCTTAGGCCGCAGAAACAGTCGGATGAAACGGAATTATCTCGATCAAAATGGGAGGATACAGCGCTATGAGCACTGTTCTAAGCACCGCAAAAAAAGTAGTATTTTTTTGAAACTACTGACCATAGTTGCCGGTCTCTTAATAGCCCGGGAAGGATAGGATTCATGTCCAAACAAAAAATTCAAAACTATCAGTTCACTATTGACGGTATGACCTGTGCCGGCTGTGCAGCGAGGATCGAGAAGACGCTTGCTGCCGATGCGGAGACTACTCGCGCCGTGGTCAACTTTGCGGCAAAAACGGCGACAGTTGTCAGCAGTCGCTCGCCTGATGAGCTCAAATCTATGGTTGGTGCGATCGGTTACTCCGCAACCGAGGCATTAAACATTGAATCTTTAGAGCGCAAGGAAAACACACAGATGAAACGGGCGCAGCGTGAACTCGTGCTTGCTGCGTCATTGGCGCTGCCCGTTGTTGTCCTTGGTATGTTTGCGCCTGAATTTAAAGGGTCTGGCATCATTCAGATGATACTGACTGCCATTATTCTAATAGTGCCCGGACGCGGATTTTTTATTCGTGCCGCAAAATTATTGCGTCACGGCGATTTGAGTATGGATTCCCTAGTTAGTTTGGGCACGGCCACGACATTTATTTTCTCAGTTTATCTATTGAGCGTGGGGCATCAGCACCTATATTTTGAGTCCGCTGCAGTGATCATTGGGTTTATTTTAACGGGCAAGTATTTAGAGGAGCGGGCGCGTCAGGCCATATCGCAGGCTCTGCGACAGCTACTTAAATTGCAGCCATCTGAGGCTACTTTGCTTGTTGGTACATTCGCGGCAGAGGAAAAAGAGCAGCGCGTACCGATTGCCAACATCACGCCAGGTTCGTTGCTGTTGGTTCGTCCGGGTGACCGATTTCCAGTTGATGGCGTGGTAAGGCGTGGCGGCTCGTCGGTCGATGTATCAATGCTGACGGGGGAAAATCAGCCAATCGAGGTGGAAGTCGGAGCCAAAGTCGCTGCTGGCACGCAAAATCTGACCGGACCTTTGGTAGTCGAAACGACAGGGGTAGGTGCCGCGACGGAATTGGCGCGGATTATATCTATGGTTGAGTCGGCGCAAGGAACCAAAGCGCCGATTCAAAAACTTGCGGATCAAGTAGCTGCTTGGTTTGTGCCTGTTGCTGTTGTTGTCGCGTTTATGACTTTTCTAACCTGGTGGGTGTTGGGCCAAAATTTGAATCTATCCCTGACGGCTGCGGTAGCAGTATTAGTTGTGGCTTGTCCATGCGCACTGGGCCTGGCGACACCTGTAGCTCTAATGGCTGGCACCGGGGTTGCCGCGCGTCGCGGTATCCTGATACGTGATGCTGCTGCTTTAGAGGTCCTGCATAAGGTTAGCACAATCATTTTTGATAAGACCGGTACCCTGACTTTGGGCAGACCAGAGGTCAAGGACCTACGCGTGTTTAGTTCGGAAGGTGTTTCGCGCGAAATGGTTCTGAACTGGGCTAGGAGCCTTGAGTCAGGTTCAAATCATCCGTCTGCACAGGCAATCGTGAGGTATGCGGAGCATTATCTATCGCCTGAACAAAGTCCAATTTCGTTGCAAAATATCCGTGAGACTGCCGGGATTGGTGTGGTAGCCGAAGCTAAGGCCGACGGCACTACCCATCAAATTCGTATCGGTAGTCTTAATTCTTTGCAGGACCTCACCAATCTAGAGCAGGCGCATGCATTGGCTGCAGCTAGTCGATTTCCGGATGCCAGCTACGTTGGCTTGGGATGTGATCAAAAAATCGTCGCTATCTTTGCCCTGGCTGATCAATTGCGCCCTGAAGCTGCAGAAAGTATCGAAGGCTTGGTGAAGATGGGTATCAAGCCAATCATGGCTACTGGTGACGGTGAGGGTGCGGCATCGGTCGTATCGAAAGCACTTGGCGGCTTGGAGTTTCGCTATGGCCAATCTCCAGCAGATAAAGCATCGCTGGTCCAGCAGCTACGCGCTCGCGGTGAGGTAGTAGCCATGGCTGGCGACGGGGTCAACGATGCTCCGGCCTTAGCCGCTGCAGATGTCGGCATAGCCATGGCAAGTGGCACCGATGCTGCGATGGCAGCTGCAGGGGTAACACTTAAAGACAGCTCCATCCAAAAGCTAGTAGAGGCGGTACATCTATCGCGAATAACCTTTCGCAATATTAAAGAAAATTTGTTTTGGGCCTTCGCCTACAACATCTTACTCATTCCTGCGGCAGCACTAGGGCACCTATCTCCTATGTTAGCTGGGGGTGCTATGGCACTCTCCAGTCTGTTTGTAGTCGGGAATGCGCTGAGGTTAAAACTGAGGCTGTGACCCTATATGGCTGCCAGGGGGTAAAATTGAAGACCTATAAATCACAGTAATTATTGATTTATAAAAAAAAGCAAAAGTTTTTCCCAAAAGTGACGATGAGCTTCTTATCTAGGCAAGGTGACCATTACCTCGTCGAAAGGAGGTTCGTGTATGGCGATAAAGCATCCTCGGGAAGATTTTCGTGCAAATGAGGAAAACTACTTTCATAAGTTGGATTCCGAGTTAATCGAGCAGATTCGTGAGCGGGAAAAAGCTAAGGCCGAGGAAGCTGAGCGAGCTGCTCATCGCGGTCATTGCGCTGATTGCGGTGGGAACATGGTGTCGTGGTCGCTGTATGGCATGCAGGGATTTGTCTGCACTGACTGCGAGCAGGTAGAAATGCAGCTGCAAACTCTTAAGGTTCTTGTGATGAGCAGTGATGGTAAAGAAGTGCTCAAACAGATTACCCAGGCTGTTGGTAAGGCCATACTGAAGACAGCCTAGGTTGAATGAGGCCAATAAACCCCGGGGAACGGCGTAAAGCTGGAGAGCTTTTTGCCTGGTTTCCCGTGGTTATTGCATTTTCTGGATTTTTTTTTCTAATTTACTACTTTTAGTAGCAGCTTTAACTGGTTGCCTACCCGTGCACAACTTGCTTCGACCGTCCGTGAAACTTTATAATAAAAACAGAGGTTAGCAATAACCGCCCTACCACTTCTCGCGACTCCCACTAAAGTTTCACCAGCACCTGTCGATCAAACGACGTAGAAGTCTAATTAAACCGTAAAACGTTTTTTTTGCATCTTATACCTCGAG
Source organism: uncultured Pseudomonadota bacterium (assembly GCA_903915625.1). Taxonomy (GTDB): domain Bacteria; phylum Bdellovibrionota_B; class Oligoflexia; order Oligoflexales; family CAIYRB01; genus CAIYRB01. The sequence continues at coordinate 19,310 of CAIWTN010000158.1, forward strand.
CATGGAGACCAAGGCAATGAACGAAGCGCCTAACAGCAATGCGGGATTGAACGATACGTTCTCTTCCCAATCAGCCCCCCAGTCGAATCCGTTTACGGCGGATCTCAAAGGTGAATTCACCAGCAACTTCGGCACCAATACCAATGCGGTGTCGCAGATTTTTAAAGAAGGTGGATTCGCAAGCAACAACAAAACTAAGTACATGGTCTATGGTGGCTTGTTTATAGTCGCTATGGGTCTTGGCTTATTATATTTCATGAGCGATGACGAAAGTAGCACCTCTGGTGACGATGTCGCCGGAGAAACTGAATCAGAAGGTGCGACAGACGATGCTGACGAAGATGCTACTGCCACTGCTAGTACAGATGGCGATAAAACTAAGTCACCAGCTGTAGACACTGCGAAAGTAGCTGCGCCAGCTGTCGCTGCAACGCCGGCTCCGGCTGTAGCACGCAGCGCTAAAAGCAGTTTTTCGGGTGGTAGCGGCCAGATCTCTCTCGGCGAACCCGCTGATGGATCGAGCCTAACTTACGACGAAACTCAAGGTCCAGCTGTGTTCTCGTGGACCGGTGGTGGTGGCTACATCGTGTTTTCGCGGAACTCTAGCATGAGTCCGGCGACCATGCGTGTGCCTGTCAGTGGTAACTCATATAACTTCAAGCATCCATGGCCAGGTACCTGGTATTGGAAGGTTGAGAATAATACAGGAGCGACCGAGGTCCGGTCCTTTAAAGTGATGGCTGCACCGCGGCGTAACATTGCACTGCAAGAGCCAGCAAGTGGTGGCAGTGTTGCGGGTACCGGTGGTACCGTCTCGTGGCAAGGCGACTCTAAAGTAGCGCACTACCGCGTCGAGTTTACTTCTGGCAGCTGGGCAAATCCTCAGTACCGGTTTGCGTCGTCTGGTAATTCCTTGCAACTGCAAGGAGTACCAGCTGGTCAGTTCCAAATGCGTGTAGGCGCATTCTCGGAAATTGCTGGTCGCTGGGAATACACAGCACCCGTAAGCGTTACGGTCAAATAAGTAGCTATTTGCTTTGCGAAGTTTCCAGTTTTAGAGGTATTAAACGAGAGCCCACTCAAGAATTTTGAGTAGGCTCTTTTTGTTTTTTTAGCATATCGCTTGGATGCTTTTTCCCTTGCCATATAATTGGAATGAAAGTTGCGGCGTTGAATACAGATAAGCAAATGCTGCGAACACGTTTGTTGCAAAAGCGGGCCGCGCTGAGCCACGACGAGCTTAATGCGACTAGCGAAGCCATTTGTCGACACTTAGAAATTTGGCTGTCATCGCAAAAGATTAGTGAGGTATTCACCTATATTCCTGTGCGAGGCGAGGTGGACCTTCGAGCATTGAAACAAAGCTTGCCCCAAGTTGCGTTTGCCCTGCCAGTGACGGACGAGAAGCAGATGAACTTCTTCCGCTGGTATGATGATGATCCTCTTAAAACCGGTAGGTTTGGTATTCCAGAGCCCACCATATTGCGATCTCCGATGCTGCCTAACCAGAACACGGCTATCCTTGTCCCCTGTTTAGCGGCATCGCTATCTGGCGTTCGCTTGGGCTACGGCGGTGGTTTTTTCGATAGATATCTTGCAAGACACAAGGCAGTCACAGTAGGTGTACTATCAGATGCGTTTGTTAAAACCGATCTGCCTAGAGAGTCTCACGATCGCTTGCTAGATTGGTTGGTGACTAATTCAGGAATTAAATCTGTCCAAGTTACTTCGATCTGAATATTTATCGTGAACCTGGAAGAGATCACGCCTGCATATTTTTTAGAATGTCATCAAACTCATGTAAAGTTTTTAGGTACCGTATCTTATGACTTAGTTTAGCGCCATTTAAGTCGATGATAGGACCGCCGACCCATATCTCGCAGAATGTTGGTAATTTTTTATCAAGATCTAGTAGGTATGCTTGTTCACTCACCGGTAAAGTTCCGGGTGGTAAAGCATTTAATCCGACGACCACATACTTGGATTTGAATGCCAATACCGCCTCGGCAAGTGCTACTACTGGCATATTGGGGCCTAGGAAATAATTCGTAATGCCCCTCAGAGAGCAAAGTACGCTTGCAATCAGAATACCAATCTCATGGAAGTTTCCTTCCATAGTGGTGACAGCAAAATTTAATTCTTCATCATTTTTATCGGATATGCGTCGAGGAATCTCTAGCATCATAATAGACAGATGAGCTCTTACGATAGCGCTGAGAGCATGTTCGTGACCAATAGTGGTGCGGCCCGAAAGAGTCATCCAGCCGACTGATTCCATAAGCGGTGATATTAGATTAAGGACAAATGAGCGCGCGCCCATTATGTAGCGTGATTCCGTCAGGGTGGATTGAATCGTTGTTAAGTCGTAGCGCAAAAGTGCCTCTTGGATTTTGTCCAATTGACTCTGGACTTGCGCCACCTCTGGATTACTTAGTGATTGCTGTTTGGTTCTGGGGCTGCTGGCCTGATCTAATTGCAGATTTTCTGCTAGCAGCTGCGCGAGGTCGAGGTCTGGAAGTTTGGCGATGCGGCCGATAGCAAAACCGCGTTCAACTAATGCGGCTATGTTGCGCAATCTTTCAACATCGAGGCGCGAATAGACGCGTCTTCCATTTTCACCGCGTTTCGGCGTGACGGCTCCGTAGCGGCGCTCCCAAGCTCGCAAAGTGTGCTCATTCAGCCCGGTGAGCCTAGTCATGGCTTTTACGCTAAAACTGTCTTCCGACATAAGCTCCACAAAAAACTTTAAAGGTTAGGTGGGACCCTCGAATGTCACTGCGCTAAAAACCAGCGCCACCATAACATAATACAAAGCTTGCTCCCAGAGATCCACCAAGCCAAATCGGATTAAGTTCTGCGACTCGCAGTTAAAATGCAACGGAATGAGTCGCGCAACCCACTGAAAAGACGAGGTTCATAATGTTTTTCTTAAGGTTTTACCAACTCTGACCGAATCACTCTTCGTTGATTTCGTCGGTGGTCTTGGCTGCCGGCAACCAATGCACACCGTATGGAGGAATATGATTATGTTTCACGATTGGGCAAAAATTTCGCGCGGCACTGTCGTTATGGCGACAGTGACTGCTCTGACTGGCTGCGGCGGTCTCGTCCGTAAAGGCCAGACAGGCAAAGGCGCTGGCAACGAGGTTACTACGGCGCCACCGCGCGCTTATTACGATCAGTTGTTCGCTACAAAGTTAGCTTTACTCGATGATAGTGCGACTGCTGCATCAGCACCCGCCACTTCATCAGCACCAGCGACTGATGTACCAGCGACAACTGTGTCGGGTTCAACAGCACCCGATGCAGCTCAACCAGCAGCGTCAACCACAACTCCGACCACTGCCTCAGCGCCATCGCTAGGCAAGGCCGAAGTCATGTGGCTGAACTTTGGTGGTGCAACTGTCGAGCGTGGGTACTTAAAAGGTCAGTCCTTCCTGGTATGCTCTGAAAAAGCAACGATCGCGGCTTCGGCAGCCTTGACCAGTGCTAGCCAAGAGGAAATCGTTAAAAACGTCCAGGGTTTCTACACTGCCGCAGGAGCCAACCTGACAGTCACCGGCACGAAGCCGGTTAGCGGTGACTATACCACCGTGATTGTCGGCGGCTCGCTGACTGATCTAGGGTGCAGTGATGCAGGTGAGTTTGGCGCGGCGCCGCTTGATATCGGCAACGCTAACCATAACGACATTGCTTTTGTTTTCGCTGCTAGTGGAATTAGCGACAAACAACTAGCTGTCAACATCGCGCATGTATCTGCTCATACATACGGCTTAGGAAATGTTAGCGATACTACTGACATCATGGCCGAGAGTCCTTTGGACACCGCTGTCGGCTTCGCTGTCGGCAAACTTGTGGCTACCGGTGCTGAGCAAAATAGCCCAGCACTTCTCGCAGAAGCTACCGGTGTAGCAGTTTCGTCACGTGATGGTTCTGGCAGCGCTGACGCAACTAGTTCAGGCAGCAGCGGTACCGCTGCTCCTGCTACAGATGCGTCATCAACAGTACCTGCAACGCCAGCCCCTGTGGTTCCGGCTAAGCGCGGCGAACTATTGGTCGAGGAGCTTATTTCATTCTTGCCACGCAACCCGACTGCTAGCAGCCAAATCATTCCGCTGCTTAAGGCTTTATTGCCAGTAGCTGCGAAGCTCGACCCTGCAGCGGTAGGCGAGTTGGTTAAGGCTTCTGGTTTGGGCGGTGGTGCAGGTTCAACCACGACCTCCACGACGACGACTAGGAGTGATGGCACCACGGTTACCTCTACCACCACGATCAACGTGAACGTCAACATTAACATCAGCAATGTCTGGAATGGTGGGAGCGGTAAATGGAGCCAAGAAGGTAACGATGCCAAGAAGGAACAGCCGAAAATTTGTTTAACGGGTGACCGTTGTGCAGACGCGACAGTCAAGCCATTGCCGCCAGTAGCAGCAGTACCGGCCGAAAATACCGTTGCTAGCACGCCAGAGAAATCTGCGTCCGAACCACCAGCGAATCCAGCAGAAACAGCGAAAGTGATCAACAGCGTTCAGCCCATCGTTAATATCATCAATATTAACTTCAACCATTATGAGGGAGCAAAGCTACGTCCGATGATGAAGATGGGATGTCTGCAGAAATACTTGGCCGCTCGCGGCAAGTAAGAAAATTAAGATCTGAAAATTATTAGAGGAAAGGTTATGCCCAGCCTGGTAACAGGCTGGGCATAAATTTTTACGTTAGAGCGATTGATCAGCGCTTACATTTAATGCACCGTTAACTACATCCACAATTAGCCGAGATCCTTCCATGACGCTTCCGGCTATTAGTTGGCGACCTAGTTGAGTCTCCAGTTCACGCTGAATATAGCGTTTGAGCGGCCGGGCTCCGTAGACCGGATCATAGGCAGATCGTGCGATGAACGCTTTGGCTTCAGGCTTAAGTTCAAGCTTGATCTGCCGCTCTGCTAGTCGCTGTTTCAGTCCATCAACGAGTAGCTCGACTATATTTTCAACTTCACTTTGAGTCAGTGGTTTGAACAAGATGACATCGTCTACTCGATTAAGAAACTCGGGGCGGAAATGCCCTTTCAATTCCTGATCAACCTGTTTTGTTGCGCGCTCAGAAATCACTCCATTCTTATCTATACCGTCCAGCAAGTATTGAGCGCCTAAGTTGCTCGTCATGATGATGATCGTATTCTTGAAATTGATCACCCGACCTTGATTGTCGGTGGCTCTACCATCATCCAGGATCTGCAATAAAACATTAAAGACGTCTGCGTGAGCTTTCTCGATTTCATCAAAAAGGAGAACCGAATAGGGTTTGCGCCTGACCGCTTCCGTTAGCTGGCCCCCTTCCTCGTAGCCAACGTACCCCGGAGGAGCTCCGATTAAACGCGAGACGGAGTGCTTTTCCATGTATTCCGACATGTCGAGCCGTATGACCGCGTCCTTGCTGTCAAAGAGTGATTCTGCAAGGGCTTTCGCTAGTTCTGTCTTCCCGACCCCGGTGGGGCCGAGGAATATAAAGGAACCAATCGGACGGTTGGGATCTTTGATACCGGAGCGAGCACGTATGACCGCATCTGCTACGTGCTTCACGGCGACTTCCTGGCCGATCACTCTCTTATGTAGAATAGAGTCGAGATTTAGCAATTTGTCGCGCTCGCCCTCGACCAGTTTAGTGATAGGGATGCCCGTCCATTGGCTCACAATGGCAGCAATCTCATCGGCTGTAACGTCCTCACTCAGGAGTGAATCTCCACCACTTTTGGCGGCAAGTTTCTTCTCTTCCCTATCTAGCTCTGCGGTAAGTTGAGGTAACTTACCGTGCCGTAGTTCGGCGGCGCGGTCGAGGTTGTAGTCACGTTCGGCAGCACTTATTTGCTGCTTGGTTTCTTCTACTTTCTCGCGTAGCTCAGAAACTTTATGCAGTTCTTGCTTCTCTGTCTGGTAGCGAGCACGCATGATGTCGGCACTGCTTTTCGCCTCTTGTAGCTCTTTCTGCAGTTCGCTAAGGCGAGTTTTGCTAGCAGCATCTTTTTCTTTTTTGAGGGCGGCCTCTTCGATTTCTAATCGCATCACCCGTCTTTGGGCCGTATCTAGCTCTGCTGGTAGCGAATCGATTTCGGTGCGTAACTTAGCGCAGGCCTCGTCAACTAAGTCGATAGCTTTGTCCGGCAAGAAACGGTCGGTGATATAACGATGCGAAAGCATCGCTGCTGCAACTAGTGAGCCATCGGCAATCTTAACGCCGTGGTGCACTTCGAAGCGTTCCTTGAGCCCACGTAGGATTGAGATCGTGTCTTCAACCGTGGGTTGGTCCACCGTGACCGGCTGGAAGCGGCGTTCTAGGGCCGCATCTTTTTCAATATATTTTCGGTACTCATCGAGAGTAGTCGCTCCGATACAGTGCAATTCACCGCGTGCTAGCATAGGCTTCAGCATATTGCCGGCGTCCATGGCACCTTCGGCTTTGCCTGCGCCAACGATGGTGTGTAGCTCGTCGATAAATAAAATCGTCCGGCCTTCAGCCTGTTTTACTTCGTTGAGGACGGCTTTCAGGCGTTCTTCGAACTCGCCACGGTACTTGGCCCCAGCGACGAGCGAGCCCATGTCCAGGGCGAATACCGTCTTGTTTTTTAAACCTTCAGGTACGTCGCCACGAACTATGCGATGGGCAAGGCCTTCGACGATTGCCGTCTTACCGACTCCTGGTTCACCGATAAGCACGGGGTTGTTTTTGGTCTTGCGACTGAGAATACGGATGACGCGACGGATCTCTTCATCGCGTCCGATCACAGGATCAAGTTTACCGTCACGCGCCGCTTGAACTAAGTCTCGGCCATATCTTGTCAGGGCTTCATAAGTGTCCTCTGGGTTGGCACTCTCAACTCTCTGATTGCCCCTTACCGAGGTCAATGCCTGCAAAAATCCTTGGCGATTGAGGCCAAAGCTGGTGAGTAGCTGTCCGACTTTGCCCTTGTCGGCTAGCATTTCGATGAAGACGTGTTCAACCGAGACATAGGCATCTTTTAGACGCTTTGCCTCCTTCTCCGCGCTCACTAGGAGTTGTGACAATTGTTGCGTGATGGTGATTCGGTCTGGGCTAAAGCCTGGTCCCGAGACACTTGGCTTCTTCGCTAAAAGCGCCTGTGCATCGGTGAGCACAGCTTTATTCTCAATATCCATTTTATCGAGCAGGCGAGGAATAAGTCCTTGCTCCTGGGCAAGTAAGGCGCAGAGCAAATGCTCGATGCCCACCTCGGTGTGGCCATGCTCTACCGCTAAATTTTGTGCGGCTAGCAAAGCTTCTTGGGTCTTTTGCGTGAGTCGTTGCATATCCATAGAGTTTTACTCCGGTAATAGAAAGTCAGGGCAAATCAGAGGCGATTGCCTTCTATTGCAAAAGTGTGGCCAAATGAGAGCATGTCAAGGCGGGCTCATCTGCAGTCTTAGCTAAGGCTGCGCGCAATCTCCTGGTATATCTCGAGGTTGCCGCCAACCATGCTGCCTATGGAAAATTCTTCGGCAATGTGAGAACGACCCGCCGCATTAAGCATCTGTCTTAAGGCTGGGTCGCGGATGAGGCGTGTTAAATTTAATGCTAATCCATCGGCGTCGCCGTCAGCGCTGAGCAGTCCGGTTCGATCAGCCTGGATCACTTCCGGAATGCCGCCCACAGCAGTGGCTGCGACGGCCAAACCTGCAGCTAAGCCGTCGAGTAGTATCGTGCCTAGACCTTCGAAGTGAGAGGATACGGCGAGGATATCTAGGGCGCTGAGGAATGTCGGCACTTCCTTGATGAAGCCAAGAAAGGTGACATGGTGCTCAAGACCGAGTGCCTGGCGTTGTTGTTCTAGGCTCAATTGCAGGGGGCCATCACCCGCAATAAAGATGTGAAAGTTTTCGCCTTGGCGTTTCAAAATGGCGGCGGCGTTGATGAGGACTTCATAACCCTTTTGGTGGGTCAGCGCAGAGGCGTTCCCAATAAAGGCAGCCGCAGGGTCGATGCCAAAGTTTCGCGCCAGTTCGGCGCGCGCGTCGGCCCGTCTTGAGTCGTCGTAGCCATTTGTTTTAATTGCACTTCGAACTACGCTAATGCGCGCCGACGGGACGCCGTAGGTGGTCAACACGCCAGCGATCGCATGCGATATAGCAACGTATCGGTCCACTTTGGGTGATAGATACTTGCGCTGATTCAGCCAGCCCCCGTGGGGTGCATAGTCTACCCGGCGATGGACGACCAGACGCGGTCGCGCGTAAAAACGGCGGATCAAAAGCCCGAGCATGTGGGCGTTGGCAGTGTGAGCATCAATGATATCGATCTTATGTAAGCGGCAGTAATCCGCCAGGCGCCAGGCAGCTATTGGGTCAAAGCCTCCTCGCATCGGGACTAACACTTGCTGGGCCAGGCCCTTAAGGCGGTCTGCCGCTAGGCTGCCAGGACGCAGGGCGACGAAGTTCTCGATGTCGCTCGTGGCCAGGCCCTCTAGCAGCAGGCGGAGCTGATTTTCACCGCCACGCCAGGTCATCTCAGTATCTATATGTAAGATCCGCATTCCGGCTCCCTTAGTTGAAGCCACCGTCATTAGGGACTCTTTTGTAGGTGCAGCTACCGCAAAAACATTCTATCGTCGCATGTCCAGGCAGTTGCTGGCAAAGAGACTTCATAAGGACAGCCCATGAACAGCGAAAAATCGCGCTTAGCTATGCGTGCAGCGCGGGCGGTGATTCCAGGCGGCGTCAATTCGCCCGTACGAGCATTCGGGTCAGTAGGGGGCGATGCTCTCTTCATCGATCGGGCTAAAGGCGCCTACATCTACGACATTGATGGCAATAAATACGTCGATTATGTGGGTAGTTGGGGCCCGGCGATTGCTGGTCATGCGCACCCAGAGGTGCTCGAGGCTCTAGGCCAGGTTATGCAGCGTGGGCTTACTTTTGGGGCTCCGACCGAGGGCGAGACGAGATTAGCGACGGAAATTCGCGACCTGTATCCGTCGATGGAGCGGGTCCGCTTGGTCTCCAGTGGCACCGAGGCCTGTATGGCTGCATTACGGGTCGCCCGAGCATTTACCAAGCGCGATAAGATTTTGAAATTCACGGGCTGTTACCATGGCCACGCCGACATGCTGCTAGTGAAGGCTGGGTCTGGTGCCCTGACTCTAGGCCTACCTGATAGCCCCGGTGTTACCTCCGCGGCGACACAAAATACCCTAGTGGCACCTTACAACGACCTCGATGCGGTCAAGGCCGTATTTGCTGCTAATCCAAATGAAATTGCGGTCATTATCCTTGAGCCTATCGTCGGTAACGCTGGCTTTATCAAACCGTTACCTGGCTTCCTCGAAGGACTCCGTGAACTGTGCAGTAGCGCCGGAACCCTCTTGTTATTTGACGAAGTCATGACGGGATGCCGGGTGGCGTTAGGCGGCATGCAGGCGCTGACGGGTATCAAGCCTGATTTGACTACACTCGGCAAAGTTATTGGTGGTGGTTTACCTTTGGCAGCCTATGGTGGTCGGCAGGACATCATGAGCATGATTGCGCCAGAGGGACCAGTTTACCAGGCTGGGACTTTGTCCGGTAATCCGCTAGCGGTCACTACGGGTCTTAAGACCCTTGAAATTATTAGTAGACCCGGGGCTTTCGCGGCTTTGGCCGCACAGACAGCCAAGCTAGTCTCTGGTCTGAAAGCAGTGATGGCAAGTCGCGACATTCCGTTCACGGCGGACAGCGAAGGCGGCATGTTTGGCTTCTTTTTCCATCCCGGACCAGTGGCCTCGTTAGAGCAGGCTAAAGGTGCCGACACCGCTCGATTTAAGAAGTTCTTTCACGCGATGTTGCAACGTGGCATTTATCTGGCTCCCTCCGCTTTTGAGGCGGGATTTGTCTCGATGGCGCACAGCGATACTGATATTAGTCGCACCTTGGAATGCGCCGAAGAAGCGGTGAAGGAGTCGTAGCAGCATGGTCCAGTCTTTCAAAATCACGCCGAGTCTGCCTCTGCGACTTGGCTGGATTCCCTACTGGAACCTTTTGCCTTTGCGGCATGAGCTGGAGCGGGCTTCTGGTCACGAGATTGAGTTCCATCGCGGGCATCCAGCACAAGTGAACCGCTGGCTTGCCGAGGGCAAAGTACAGCTCGCGCCTAGCTCGAGCGTATGTTTGGTAAAGAACAGCCAGATGGAGATTGCGTTCCCTCTCGGCATTGCGTCCACCGGTGCCGTGCACAGTGTTTATCTAGGCTTCAGTCATGAAGAAAGTGGACTCATCGAAGTCATCAAGCAGCGGCAGTTGTTACTGCGCGAGATCATTCGCACAGGGATGAGTCGCTTTGAGACCGATGCTCGTAAAGCAGCCAGTTTTATCTACAAAGCTGCAGATCAGCTGCCACCTCTAGATCCTGAACTGGCCGCACCTTTAGCAGTGACGCCGGCGTCTGCGACTAGTACTCAATTGGCGCGGATCCTATATCGTTTGTGGTTTGGCGAAGCTGCCTATGAACAACGGGCGTCCGGTACGAATCCACTAGGCGCGGCCTTGTCGCCGCGGCGGCCGATGGAATTACTGATTGGTGATGAGGCTCTAGTTAAGCGGCCGAATTATCGGGCAATCATCGACCTTGGTGATGCTTGGCGTGAGCTGACGGACTTACCTTTTGTTTTTGCCGTCTGGCAGACATCACGCAAGACCATGAGTCCTTACTGGCGGCAGAAGATTATCGAAGCTGCTGAACTGGCTCAGGCGCGTATGCGGGTCGAGCCCAGCCACTACTATCCAGATCCAATGGTGACTGATGTCCATGACCGACCTATAGACCTGGCTGGATATTGGCGCTGTATTCAGTATCGCCTTGGGCCCGCTCACTTTCGTGGCCTAGCTTTGTTCCTAGCGATGACGCGTTGCCTGCAGCCCGAAGCCGTTGACGATCAAGCGATCGTTAATATCATGCGCTGGGAATCTTTGGGTCAGGCCTCCTCTGGATCGCGCTGAATGTCCGGCGCTGTCCGATGCTGTCCGTGGCTTTTAGTCAGCCATTAAGTCTAGGTTGATCCCGCTGTTCCAGTGCTGTTGCGGGAGTCTAAAGATGGTGGCTGTGATTTTATTCTGTTCGGCTTGGCTGTTGATGTGGCCCCGCCGTGGTGCCTTTGGTGCGACCGAACTCACTGATCTTGCGGACTCGGTGAGTCGGATCCAGCAGCATTTGCGTATGGGGCATCATCACTGGTGCCCCGACTCTGCGCCTGTGTCACAGGCAGCACTGCGTGAGTGCCTTGACTATGCTTGGCGGGATGGCTTGCCTATAGTTCCTAGTTTGGCTGCATTAACTGAGGCCGTGAGTTCCGCATTAGAACTTAGTCTTGGGTGCAGGGCATTATGTGTACTGCTCTGGGGCCGAGTTGGGATAGCTATTGCGACTGCTGCTCTAGCTTGCTGGTTCTTGGTACCACTAACGGATATTTTTGTATTTAAGACTGAGCAGGTTACTGCGGCATTCTTTGCTGCTGCCGTCTACCTGACAGCGCAGTTGATACTGCAAAAGATAATGCCAAGGCCGTGGCTATTATGTGGTGGGCACTTGAGCGCGCAGATGCCGCTTTGGTTAAAGGCTCATATTGCTAGCCAAGCGAGCACTGGACTTAGCGTGGACTCAGATCTTCGTGCTCTAACTGAGCGAGAATTTAAGTTTGGCATCAGTTTACTACAAGAGAAGCGGACTTTAATCGCCTCCTGGAGTCAGGGACAGCTTGCTGCTAGTAGACTCAAGCTGCAACGAATTCAGGATTTTTTACCTATCATTGAGTTATTCGGTGTTGGGCTGCCTTTAACCATCCTGATCTCACTGCCAACCAAGACGTTTTTAGCGACTGTTCTGGTCTGAGTTTGCGTTCTGATGTTGGGGCGGCGCTACAATGTAAAGTTATTGTTTGTTACAACGCATTGAATCACTCCTAAACTAGTTCTATATCCCCTCTGTTACCAATTTTTAGAGATCTCTCGTCATAAAAGGAGTCTTCTTATGACGCATCGTCACTTAGGTGCTTTAGCTCTTATAACAGCCACGCTCGCATCTGCCTCGTCAGCATTAGCTTATGAGGGCTCTTCGGTAGACCAGGTTTGGGGTCAAGTGACTTCGGATCCTTACGAAAAACCGCATTACACTGTAACACTTAAGTCATTGTTCTCGTGGGGCCGCAACCTCATTTTGGACGCGGGCCAGCGTACAGTGTCAGATCGAGAGGACCTGCTGCCTCGCTTCAATAAGTTAGTCCATAGTAACGGCATCTGTCTCAAAGGTGAGTGGAATGTCACTGAGGATTCTCAGTACACAGGACTCTTCACTAAAGGTGCGCGCGCTCTAATCATTGCGCGTGCCTCCACTGCTTTTGGTGATACCGAAGTGGGTAAATACCGCGGCTTCGGCTTAGCAGGTAAGTTGTATCCCACGTTGAATCCAAATGAGGTCGTAAAGACGGCTAACTTCTTTGCGATCGACGACTTGACGGGAACGCTGACGCCACACTTTCTCGATGCAGCATTGACCAATGAGCCGGCGCTTTCGTTACGTCCTGACTTAATTAAGTTGGCTCCAATAGCGGCAGCAGTGGGTTCAGCATTCGCGCGGGCAGATGTAAATCCGAATATTAGGCAAGTATATGAGCTATCTGAAGCTGGACTAGCAGCTGGAGAAACTGCCGTAACGCCTCAGTGGATGCAGGTAGTTGGCAGTGTAGATCAGCCGCGAGTCGACGCTGCTGACTTCCGTGATGAACTTTTAGTGAACAACTACCCTGAACAAAAAGTTCGGTTTGATATCTCGGTAGCATCAGAAAAAGATGCAGCAGGCAAAAAGAATTGGCAGACCATTGGATACATTGAGTTTACGGAATCAGTGGTGTCTGACAGTTGCGATCATGCATTGCACTTCCATCATCCGCGCTTTAAGGGGGTCAGGCACTCACGCTAAGTGCTTGAATGCTCGTCATTTGAGCTTCGTGCCCGTGTCGCGAGCTAGGAATTCACGGGGGACTGTGGCTTTTGCCCACCCCCTGTCCCTCCCTAACCGTCAATCTACCGTAGCGACTTCACATTTAGCATCCTCTACACGTTCGTAGGTATTCCAGCCAATCTCGACGGAGTAGACGCTATTGTCTTCGCGGAGTTTATGGTTTGTCTGGACATGCACCCAGCGCTCTGCGTTGACTTGCAGGGTATTAGCTCGCGATAAATGATCGTACGGACGATCTTCATCTCGCCGCGGTTTTGCTGCCTGGGGCGTGGTGCAGCTCCACTGATTCTGCACCCATAAACCGCTGCATGTGTATCTATGGTCTCCGTATGGTCCTTCAACTTTTTGCTGCCATTGGCCATCATCAAGCGGTGTCCATTCCT
>CAIWTN010000159.1 GCA_903915625.1 uncultured Pseudomonadota bacterium
AGCGAGAAAGACAGGGACCTTATAGTTTTTGTAGAACCAAGAGGTTAAATGTAGCGGAAAGACGTCGTAAAGCTCATCCGCTTTAGGGCATGCCGCGAGGATAATTGGCGTTTGAGTTTTCATAGCACAGTGCACAAAGCCAAGCCTACGTTCCCAGCGTATTTGATAGCGTTCAGTTGACGGACGCAATGCTTCCAGCATACCCCCCGGCGCCACGGCTATGACCTCTTTATCGCGCAAAAGCTGCTCGGCAGTCTCACGACAGCCTTGCACCGCACCAAAGTAATTCTTCATGAAGCCGCCAACAAACGGGACTTTAAAGAAGAGGCGATCAATCATTGTCCGTGCGGCCATGCCCCGCTCGATAAACAAAGTCGCCACTAGCAAGGTGATATCATAGGTAGCTAAACTATGGTTTACGACCAGTGTCGCGCCAGTGCTATCGGGAATATTCTCAAGCCCGCGCACTTCATGATCGTGGTACCGCCGAGCGGCTTGAATGACTGGAACGAGCGCTTTAAGCCAAGTCTGATGCTGAAATAGCGGATTCAAAGCTCATCACCACTGCACGAGGGGGTATTTTTGGTGAGCGTCAGGACGACGCAAGGACGGTGTAGTATTTAACTAGGATACACTCGCCACTCCTCGTTAGACAACCACCAGCCTATGTGCCCCTCTTTGGACTAGTTTAGGAATGTATTCCATACCGAGCGACTTTTGCCAGTATTTTCGGACTGATAGCAAAGCAAAAAGGAGGGCTTGAAAAATCTCAGCAGGACGGTCTAATAAGTCACTCTGATGCGCGCAGCACCGTCCCTGCATGCATGCCTCCACACTTAAGATCGCTACCCTAGATTGGCCCCGTCAGTGACACAAACCTATCAAACCAAATGCTTACCCTGCAGTGACACCGCTATCCAAATGGCGGCTGATCTAATCAAAAGGGGAGACACGGTCGCCGTTCCGACAGAAACAGTCTATGGTTTAGCCGCTGATGCCACTAATGAAGTCGCTATAGAACGCATATATCAAGCAAAGGGACGACCTTCGTACAATCCTCTGATTGTGCATGTAGGTCGCCAAGCTCGCGATGTCGCGAGTCTAGTGACCTTGGATTTAGTAGATCAAGCGGCGCTTACAGCTGCATCTATCCGAGTAGCTGATCGCTTGATCGAAGCATTCTGGCCGGGCCCTCTAACGATCATTCTACCTCGCGGCAAAGCCCTACCCGCCCGCGTGGCCGGAGGACTAGCGACGGTCGGTTTCCGCATGCCAGACCACTCTGGTTTTCTCGACCTCATTGACGCCTGCGGGCTGCCTCTTGCAGCACCTAGCGCCAACCGATCTAATCGCATCAGCCCAACCTCCGCCGAGCATGTGCTAGCTGAACTCAATGGCCGGATTCCGCTTATCCTCGACGGAGGTGCCGCTAGGGTTGGCGTCGAGTCAACCATCGTCGCGATAGATTGCGACGGTGCCTTGCGCCTACTGCGGCCGGGCGGAACTCCGGGTGAGCAGATCGCTGAGGTTGCCGGCAGCCCACTCTTGCACGGGCCAAGCAAACTCAACTCAACAGCGGAGGCACCTGAAGCACCCGGGATGCTGCGGGAGCACTATGCCCCAGCAAAACCCTTGCTGCTCATTCGCCCAGAGGATTGCAGGGACGCGATGGGGCGCCTGCACGATCTTGGCCCTGTTGAGCGCATTGCCGTGATTAGTTTTGGCAGTCTACCGTGCGACTCACTTGAGTGGCACTTAGACAAGAATATGACGTTAGTAGACTTCACCCTGCTAGCGGGCTCCGATACCGCTGCAGCTAATCAGCTCTTTCAGACGCTGAGGCGCCTTGACGAAGGCGATGCACAGGTCATTCTAGCTGAATATCCGCGGCAAGCTGAGTCAGGCCTATGGCCAGCCATTCACGATCGCCTCACCCGCGCTAGCGCTCGTTGGAGCAAGCCCAATTAATTTTGAAGCTGATGGAATTAGAATTCGTTACTATCTTTAGCGGAGGTAGCAATATGAAACTAGTCCGTTCATTATTTTTGGTTGCCGCGGGTATTGGCTTTAACGTGACAGCATTCGCTGATGACGACGGAGATACAAAAGCGAGCAAATCGGCCGATCACCATAGCTGGCGAATTGAATCCGTGCAAAATCAACAAGAGGTGACCGTCTCTGCCCTAAGCGTATTTAGCCCATCCCTAGGGGACTGGGGTCAACTAGGTATCTACACTGGCTCCAAGCACTACGACTATGTCAGCCCAAACACCGGCAAATTGACGAATATCGCCAACAGCGAAATCGCTCTAGCCTGGCGCGTCGGCGGCAGGGTCGTGAACGACTTTGGCCTTTATTCCACATTACGCGCTGGTAAAAGCAGCTACAAAATCGGCTCGACGGGGACCGACTCAGCCAGCCATGGCTTCTACGACATCGAACTGTTACCAACTTTTGATGTGATACCAACAAAGAAAAGCTGGATAAGCCGCATTGATATTGGTGTTGGCGCTGGTATCCGCTCTAACTTCGTTAATAACGACCTTCGGATCGCTGGCTCCGCTAGAATCCCTAGCACAGTAATCTATCCAGCATTCAATTTTGGTCTCGAGTTTTAAGTTTTGTGATTTGATGGCCTTATCTTAGCTCACCCTAAGCTAAGGCCTCCGGTGCTGTCACCGAACTGAGTCATGGTCACACCTAGAGCATTAGCGACTGCTACGTGTAGGTTGCAGAAGGCTTGGCCCTCAAAATTTAAGTGCTGACCGCCGCGAATCGCGCCACCGCTTTTGCCAACAATAAATACGGGAATTTCATCGTGCTTATGATGCGCGCCGTCGCCAAGGCCACCGCCCATCATAAGCACCGAGTTGTCTAACATATTGCCACCGAGCTCGGGCGTAGCTTTGAGCCTTTGACAAAAGGCGGAAAACTGTCCGACGTGCCACGCTACGATCTTGGCAATTTTTGCGTAGCCAGCGTCTGAGCTATCATGGGAGATGTCATGGTGACTGCCGGGAATACCGATAAAATCGTAACTTTGATTGGTCGACTCACTCGCCAACAAGAAGGTCGCGACGTTAGTCACACCGCATGCAAGTGCATGATAAATAAGATCGTAAAATAACTTCACTCGAGTTTCGTAGGCGACACCGGTAGCCGGACGCTTTCCAGTCGGACAAGTTTCCGTAGGTACAATCGACATCCTTGATTCTAAATCGCGCACGGCTTGGAGATACTCTTTAAGTCGATACCTGTCACTCGCCCCAATAACGCGGTTTAGGCTATTTGCTTCGGTCAGCACCGCATCAAGGATACTTTTCCCGGCAGCCTGCCGCACAGCGCGCTGACCTTTCTGGTCAGCCGCCGTATCGGCACCGAAGATACGGTCAAATACCACCGCAGGATCGACATCTCGGGGGTTAGGGCTGGCGCCGCCCAACCAAGATAGACAGCTCTGATAGTCTGCCGTATAGCCACTTTCAGCAGCGGCATGTTCTTCTCCGGCAAGACAGAGGTTGGCGACGCGGCTGCCGGCACTCAGCGTCTGAGCTAACGTGATATCGATCGTTGTGGTGACGTTTGGACCTGGAAATTGCGGGGTGCGTCCCGACAAAAACGCTGTTAACGCTCGCGAGTGGTCACCATTGATCGTCGACTTAGCTGGCCCAAGTTGGAGGCCGCTGATGACGGTCACGTAGTCTTTTACTGCAGCTAAATCTTGCAAGGGCATCTCTAATGGAAATCCACTGCCAGTTGCAGATGGCTTCCACTTGCCTCCATTCGGCATGTAACAATAAACCACCCGTTTGGGCAGCGGAGCAGCAATAGCAACTGGCATAAAATACTCAAGCACAGGAAGACTGATAAAAGTCCCCGCGCCCCGCAGAAAGGAGCGACGCTTGATACCTTTTTTCGTACCTAGACTCATTCAGAGATCCCTTTAATTTGCCAGTAGCGCACGACTTAAGTCCACGAGCATATTTTTTAGGCCATAACTTTCATCTTCCGCTCGCGCTGCAATCTTGTTGATCAGACATTGCTCCTGCTTGTTTGGCTCACGACCTAGACCATATTTCGCTAACTTAGTAGCTAGGCAGATAGGAAAACCCGGATCAACTTTGAGCACCTGAGCCAACGCAGCAGCATCGGCGAATGCCTCGCCGCTCGGCAGCGTGCCGCTAGCGTCAATGGCGCCGTAGTCATCGTTGTCACGCCACTTTCCGGCCATGTCATAGTTTTCAAAAGCTAGTCCTATTGGATCCATACTTTTATGACAGCTCGCACACGCGGTAGTTGCCCGGTGGGCGGCTAGACGCTGACGCATTGGCACGGCTTTGCCATTGGTTGGTGCCAGGACCGTCTGCATTCCTGCGGGCGCTGGCGGCGGGGCTGCACATAGAATCCTATCAAGTACCCATTTACCGCGCTTAACGGGCGACGTACCGTCTGGATTAGAGGTTTGCATAAGAAAAGCGCCCTGTGTTAAAAGCCCACCGCGCTGCGTTCCTGAGAGTTCGACCCTACTTAAGCTTTCACTACTATTCACAAGTAGCCCATAATGCTTAATTAGCTGCGCATTCACATAGGTAAATCGGGCATCAAGTAGGTTTCTCATGTTTAGGTTTTGCCGCAAAAAATCATTTACGTAGGCGAAGGTCTCTTCGCTGAACGATGTGACTAGATCGGCGTCTAGATGACTCGCAGCTGGCGCTTGTGCCAGACCGTTAGTGCCTAGCCACTGACTGGTAAAGTTGCGCAAAAATCCTTCGGACTTAGGACTGACAATCATCCGGTTGATTTCGCTAGCTAGTACATCACGGTCCCGAAGGCGACCATCTCTTGCCAAGTTGAGCAACTGATCGTCTGGCATGCTAGCCCACAATGCATAAGATAACTTACTCGCCAGCGCGTACTGATCACTATTTGCAATACCGGCAGTACTACTTAACTTCGATCGGTACAGAAACTGCGGCGCAAGAAGTACCGAAGCTATCGAAGCAGAGTAGGCATCTTTGCCACCCAGCCCATCGCTAGCGAATTGTAATGGTAAACCTCTAAGACGCGTCGCTTCTTCTGCGAGCAGAGGACGACGAAATGCACGTTCAGCAAAAGATGCTAAAGCATCGCCGGTGCAGGTCGCTGCAAATCCCTGGTCAGAGCAGACCACACCCTGACGGTCGACGTAGGCCTCAGCCAGTGTCTGGCTAGCATCGAGATAACTCTGAGCCAAACCAGTCGTTAAAGTGTGTGCCGCGCCTGTATCAAAGCCAGTACCCGTGGCATCCGGTGGGAACGAATTACTAGGACTCGATGTGGTCGACAGCAATTCTTTGATAGTTAGATCATATTCGAAATTCGAAAGGGGCCTAATAGCAAGGGCAGTCCGGTCAGTAGCTATCTTTCCACACGAACCATCCGTATCTATCGGAACCGTATTTATCGGATCAACCTGCGGTGCATTCGCATGCGAACGATGATGACCAAAACGCAAAAAAGGTAATGCGTTGCAGCCACTCACGCCAGCAAAGACTAGAGGTAGAATTAATAGAGTCCGGGGATAGAAGGAAAAATTCTGCAGCATGAATCACCACGAGAAAGGGGCATCCCGTGGCACTTGCTGCAAAAACTCGACCTATCTCACCCAGACGCTGAAGTACCTATATTTTCCAGCCCTTACTTGTAAAGACATGTGCTGAATGTAGGGTTCGTCCGTCTAAAGCTTAGACGAACACATTGATTTTTAAGCAACTAGATCTCTAAAGTCCGGCTGCCTTAAGACGCAGCGCCCTGTGATTGTGTAGGATCTGTTACCACAAAGGCTGGGAACAAATTAGGCGACACACTAATGCAAGCTGACTTTGGTCACTAATCCTAGCGACGTAATTAAATCGGCGCGGATTTTAAGCGAGACGTCTAGCTTGCTTTGTGCGAAAAAATCTAAAGATCTCTGCCTACACGAACTGTTTCCAGCAATACGAATGCCTAAGTGACCGGACATTATATTGATAATTCGAAAGTAGCTCACTCATCGCACACCGCCCAAATGTGACGGCAACATCCAGGGCATTAACACCTCGAATATTTTTAAGTTCGAGATCGGCGCCATAATCTAGCAGCAGGCGAGCTATAGACGCATTATCCTTGAATGCAACCCCCATCAAAATTGAGTTGCCACCAAAGTCGACGGCATTAGGGCTTGCTCCGTTGCTCAACAAATACTGCACAAGGTCTTTATGGTCGTTAAGAGCGGCAAGCATCAAAACTGTGTAGCCGGCTGTGTTACGCGTGTCTAAGACGTTTCCACTGTAGTTCTGCCGCTTAAATGCTGATAGATCACCTTTTCGCGCTAGATCAAACATAGAATCACTATAGGTTTTTGACGCTTGCATCTTTGCTTTACATAAGTCCCAACGTTCACTGGTCTGCATAGTGGCTTCCTTTATGTGACTGTCTACTTACCTATCTTCGCCACTTTCCTGGGAGATGAAAAATACCCAAAACCTATAGTCAGATAGGTTTTGACTATGGGAGCAAAATTTAGGGTTAGCTATGCGCAAGACCTTAACCCGCGTATTAAATTAACAATAAAAACTGCATGTTACATGCGGCATCGGCGCGCAATATCTTTTTATATTTTTTCACTAAGGAATGCTGCTCAGACTGAAGTAGCTTCCTGCTTGCCAGCAAGTTCTTGCGCGACCTCCAAGATAATGTCGTCTTGCCCTGCAATTATTTTGCGCCGCCCAAGTTCGAAGAACACATCGCGTGGATCGACTTTATATTCTTTAGCAACTCTGAGTACTGGTTTCGCAAATGCCGAAAATACACCTGCTAAACCACTCACGATGCTGATTGACTTAATAGTCGGCAGTTCATTTACCAGCTCTTTCTCAGCCATATCTGCGGCATCTAACATCTTATATAAATCTATTCCGGTTTTGTAATTAAGGCGCTCGAGAACGGCCACAAGAACCTCAAGCTGAGCATTGCCAGCACCTGCTCCGAACCCGCGAGCGCACCCATCTAAAATAGAAGCTCCCGCGTCGGCAGCTGCAACTGAGTTAGCTATCGCCATACCCAGATTGTTATAGCCGCTATTACGCTTCTATGATCTCTAC
>CAIWTN010000160.1 GCA_903915625.1 uncultured Pseudomonadota bacterium
CAAAACCTGCCGCGTCCCTGATCCAGAGCAGGGCAGCAACAATGCACAAACACCACGCCAACCCGCAGCCCGGCAGGAAACTGACAGTTAAAAATCGGTTATTCTCAAGAAATTCTTGCTAATTCGAGACTATACCAAGCAACTAGCCTGGTGACTAAGTACACAGATTTATGTTTGGATCGATGACCGATGTTCCTATAGAATCATGTCATACCTTGATTCAATTAGAATTAATTTTGTAAGGAGTCGCCTGCCTATGCAACAGCTTAGCCGTGCCCTATGGTTGCTGGCAGCGTTGGCATCTGGAAGTACAGCCGTCGCTTTTGAGTCTAACTACGCTGAATTTGACGAACAGAACTCTATATCTGAGTCTAATGAAGAAGTGGACTTGGTTTACCCTAATTTTGCAGCTCCTGAAGGGGATATGCGACAAGGCATGGGAACTTATTTTGGTGGTTTGGGTTCACCTGCCGGCGGATGCGGCCTCCCTCAATCGGTCGTAGAAAGTGCGAATTTTCTGGCCTTGAACGTCCAAAATGCCCAGCCAAATATACCTGGGGAGTTTGACCAAGGTCGTAATTGCGGTCGATGGGTTGAGGTTACATTAAGTAAATTCTGTAAAAACGCTGATCATTCTGATCGCTGGAATACGAGTAATTGTGCTGGCGGAGCCTGGGAAGATGGACCGCTCACCGGTGCCAAAGCGCACTTTATCGTCGCCGATAGCTGTAATGATGGAAATTACTGGTGTCGACAAGATCGGTTTCATCTCGACCTTTCCGCCCAAGGCTTAAGCCAATTTGGCGGTGGAATGAATACCGCGACATGGCGTAATCCTCAAATTAATTGGCGTTATGTCGACGCGCCTAATTACAATGGGGACGTAAAAATTGGCTTCGCCCGCGGTGCTTCGCGTGGTTGGCCAGCACTTCTTATTACCCATTTGCAAAGCGGCATCCATAGGGTTGAGCAATTAGTCCATGGTCAATGGGTTGCGCAAAAAATGCATCTGACTTTGGGTCAGGTCTATATTTTGACAGATGTAGGAAGCGAGCCCTACAGACTCCGCCTATATGATGCTTACGATCACTCGATTCAGTCTGGGCGAATCTACCGCTTCACGATGCCTACGGGGTGTTGCGGCCAGGAATTTAACGAGGTTAGCTACATCACAGAATGACATTGATCTCCATGCATGTGATGGCAATCCGGTCGCCAAAAAAATAAAGCCCTCATCGAAGTGAGGGCTAAGTAATCACGAGGACTGAGTACGGGCGAGCGATTGGCGACATGCATGTTTGACTACCATGCTCCGGCAATCAATTACAGCGTACAACCCAATACCAAGCGTCGTCTTTAAGCTTTGATTCGCTGACAGTGGATGGTTTGCTGGTTTTCTCGATAACCTCGAAGTCTCGGCAATGATATTTTGCCGCTAATTCAAAATTACCGCTCCACCAATCAGCAGGTAGAGAATGCAAGTTTTGCTCAAGCGTGATCGTTGGGCCCTGGATATCAACCACGTATGCTTGAGAATCAATAGATGACCCGACAAAAAAACCCGATATAAAAGTGACGATTGCATAAAAAGCTAGCATTAGTGATTCCTCTCATCGCTGTATGCAGATTACTGAAACAAATTTACGGATTCCCGCAGGAATCGCGGCGCAAGTTATGGTCATTGCAAAGCTGAGTGCAAGCACCATACCGAATCGATCCTCCAATTTCTGTTGTAATGAATCATTCACGGATGACCTCCTTGTGCAAAGCTTGCGCCAAGATTCAAGACCTACGAAACGATTGCCACGAGCCAGCGTTTTTCAGCCAATTTTACTGCTTCTTCGCCAAATATTTTGGATCTTTGGACCGTTCAAACGAACGCCGAAGAATCGCGACACAATGGCATACCAAATCTGATGCAGAGATTTTTTGGCTGAAACTGAGCCACACCATGGCCAGGTTTTCGGCCACTCTGACCGTACCGTAGATGCTCTATTTGCCCTATTCGAAGATTAAGCCGGTTGTGTTTGGTAATCGCATTTAACTAAGTTAAAATTTAGTACCAAACTGCGACACCAGCCCTCAGGAGCATGAATGGCACGGACCACCCTAGCCCGCCGGACCACCCATTTACTTCGCTTGGCAATTGCGAAGGAGCAGGGCCGACTTTCCTGGGAGCAGATCACCCAGATTCTAGACCCTCAGTGGCGGCTACTAGCGCGCGTCAGCAGCAATTCTCGTTATTTTAGTCGCCGTGGCTTTCTCCGCGGCACTGGTTATGGACTAGTAGGCGCGTCCGCACTTTTGAGTGGCTGCAGAACTACGGGGCGTGACAGCAGCCAAATAGCGAACAGCAGTTCGGCAAGTCTCGGCCGCATTGTCATAATCGGTGGCGGTACTGCCGGCTTAACTGCCGCTTATAGACTGCTTCAGGCAAACGTAAAAACAAGCATATATGAAGGCAGCGACCGCCTCGGTGGTCGGATGTACACCCAAGAAAAATTTAATTCTGACGGCATGTTTTGCGAGCGTGGCGGTGAACTTGTCGACTCGGTCCATGCCGACTTGATAGCGCTTTGCGACGAACTAGATTTAGAGATTCAGGATTTGAATGAAAATCAAGGACTGGTGAAAGACATCTTCCTATTTGGAGGAAAAGTCCGAGATGAAAAGGAGATCATTGCTGCCTTCGAGCCCATGGCTAAGAGAATTGTGCGCGATACTGAAGTACTGAAACTCAGTGACTCTGTGGCCGTACCAACGTATCGAAGTCGGCTTAGTCACGACCCTAAGGTTATCCGCTTAGACCACACTACTTTAGCTCAATATTTCGCCTCACTAGATCTGGATCAATGGCTGAAAGATCTTTTGTCAGTCACATATCTCGGTATGTTCGGACGTGACTGCGATCAGCAATCGGCTCTCAATTTCTTAACTCTGTTCAATCCAAGCTCAGACGACGGCCTACAAATTTATGGCGAAAGTGATGAGTCGAAGCGTATCAAAGGTGGTAGCGAACAATTACCTAGAGCGCTAACCAAAGCGATTAAAGATGCTACACCCATCTATACTCAACATCGCTTGGTGGCTGTAAGGGATAAAGGCAGCCATTTCGCACTGGTTTTTGACCAGAATGGTCGCACCGTGGAAGTGCAGGCAGACCGCGTGATCATGGCCCTGCCGTTTAGCACTCTACGTCTCGTCGACTTAAAAGGCCTCGCTTTGTCACCCGCCAAGCAGGCTGCCATCAGCGAGTGGGGCTACGGCACTAGTGCTAAGTTTATGCTGGGATTTAAGTCCCGCCCATGGCGCACAGGCCCCCGCAAGTCATCAGGAAGTGTTTACACGGATTACGTCAGCCAATGTTTTTGGGAGACGAGCGGCGTACAACCTGGTCCATCCGGAATTATCACGACCTACCCAAGCGGTAGGCGTGGGCAAATCGTTTCATCAGGTCTACAGCAAGAGGCTCTCGCCGATCTCGATGCCATATTCCCCGGGACAGGGCAGGAATTTGACGGCAACAAGCTCCTGCAACACTGGGCATCGCATCCATTTACCCTTGGCTCTCATACCTGCCTGCTGCCTGGGCAATACACCACAATGAACGGCGCAGCCGGCGAAGCGGAATTATCCGGTCGCATACTGTTTGCCGGCGAACATTGCAGCAACGAATACTCGGGCTACATGAACGGGGCGGTAGAAAGCGGCAATAAAGTGGCTAGGACAATCATCAGCGGCAGCCAAGCTGCCACCACTCAAGGCTAGCCCAATATCACTTGCCGAAAGTCTCGAGAAACTTGGTATGAACCGCACCCTTTTGGAACTGTTCGTTAGCAAGTAAGCGTTCGTGGAAGGCGATATTCGTTCGGATACCGTCCACCTTCATCTCGGCTAAGGCACGACGCATCCGCTGCATACACTCCTCGCGGTCGCGCCCCGTAGTGATCAGCTTAGCAATCATCGAATCGTACTGGCTTGGCACCGTATAGCCTGCATAAACCATGCTATCCATGCGAACGCCGGGTCCACCTGGTTCATGGTAAGCAGTGATCTTTCCTGGCCAAGGAGCAAAGGTCGTCGGGTCCTCGGCATTGATCCGACACTCCATGGAGTGACCTGTGATCTTGACCTGATCAGGTGTGAACGATAGGCGCTCACCCTGTGCAATTCTGATCTGCTCCTTGACCAAGTCAATGCCGGTCACTTGTTCCGTGACCGTATGCTCAACCTGCACCCGCGTGTTCACTTCCATGAAGTAAAACTGGCCGTCTTCATCGAGGAGAAATTCAGCGGTGCCAAGCGACACATAACCGACAGTCTTAGCTAAGCGGATCGCCGCATCGCCAATGCGCTGCCTCAATTCAGGCGTCATAACTGGGCTTGGTGCTTCCTCAACCAGTTTTTGGTGACGCCGCTGAATCGAACAGTCACGCTCACCGAGGTGAGCATAGTTCCCGTGTTTATCCGCGACTAATTGAATCTCAATATGGCGCGGACGCGCACAGTAGCGCTCGATAAAGCAGTCTGGGTTACCAAAGCCAGCCTGGGCCTCAACCTGCGCCAATTGAAATTGGCGTGACAAGTCTTCGACCCGCGTCACCACCTTCATTCCGCGACCACCGCCGCCCGCCGCGGCCTTGATGATCAGTGGATAGCCAATTTGCTTGGCGATAGCGAACGCCTCTTCGTCGGTACGCACCACACCGCTGCTACCTGGCAGCATCGGGACGTTTGCACGCGCCGCCAGGGCACGGGCCTCGACTTTGTTGCCGAGCGCAAAGATATGCTCCGGATCGGGACCGATAAAGTTGATTTTGTACTCGCGGCAAATGCGGGCAAACTCCGCATTTTCCGATAAAAAGCCGTAGCCGGGGTGGACGGCATCCGCCCCAGAGACTTCGACCGCACTCATGACCGATGGAATTCTAAGATAGCTTTGCACGCTCGGACCAGGCCCGATGCAGATGCTTTCATCTGCCAGCTTGGCATGCAGTGAGTCACGGTCCACTGTCGAGTGGATCGCGACCGTCTTGAGGCCCAGCTCGCGGCAGGCCCTGATGATACGCACGGCTATCTCGCCACGGTTGGCAATGAGTACTTTTTTCATCTTTAGCGTTATTCCAACACGAATAGCGGTTGATCGAACTCTACAGGCTGCTCATTATCGACCAAGATTTCCTTGATCACACCGTCAAATTCCGCCTCAATTTCGTTCATCAACTTCATCGCTTCGATGATGCAGAGGGTGTCACCCTTCTTCACTCGCTTGCCGATCTCGACAAAGCTGTCGGAGCCCGGTGAGGGGGAGCGGTAGAAAGTGCCCACGAAAGGCGACTTGAGGACGCGACCGCTATACGCGGGTGCTGCTGGTTTGCCACCTGCTGTAGCCGCAGCGGGTGCAGCCTGCACAGCCGCGCCAGCAGCGGGCGGCGCATAGGCAGCTGGCTGCATATAGGCCGCAGGGGACATTACAGACATGCCCGCTGGCACACCTGGAGCCGTTGCGGTCACGCTGATGCGTAACGTTTCGTCTTCGACTTCAAGCTGATGAATACCGTGGCGACGCACCAACTCAATCACTTTTTCTAGTGTTTCAAGTTTCATCAGTTATTTCACCTTTTCAACGTATTCACCGGTACGCGTGTCGACCTTGAGCACGTTTCCTTCGGCGATGTGGAAGGGCACAGTCACGACTAAGCCAGTTTCCATGACGGCTGGTTTGCCGCCGCCGCCAGAGGTGTCGCCTTTGATGTTGGGTTGCGTTTCCCGTACGGTCATTTCCACAAAGTTTGGCAAGGCCACAGTTACCGGCTTACCTTTGTAGTAGGTCACGTTAACAACGCTGTTTTCGATGATGTAGTCTTTAGCGTCGCCAATCTCATCATTCGTCAGCTGAACTTGGTCGTAGCTCTGCTGATCCATGAAGGTGAAGCTTTCACCATCGTTATAGAGATATTGCATCGCCTTAGTTTGAACGTCAGGGATACCGACCTTCTCACCCGACTTAAAGGTCGCTTCGATCACCCTTCCCGTCTCTAAATTCTTTAACTTCGTCCGCGTGAAAGCCGCGCCTTTACCTGGGTTGACGTGCTGAAAATCGACGATCGTCCACGCCTGGTCCTTGAACTCAATCTGCACGCCTTTTTTGAAATCGGTGGTAGAGTACATGCGCTAGCCTCATTAACAGTCTGATAACATTGGGTGAACCGGGGAATTTTCCCGTAAATTATCCCCCAGACTAGCTGCTTAGCGCGGGAAATTCAACTATCGTCACCGCTTGCCTTCAGTACGGGGCGTAGTCGACCCTTTGGTGGCCATGCTGGCGAGGGCCTCGAACGCTCCATACTCGGCTGCATACGTGCCTCGCTGCTTGGTGGCATTCCGATTTGTGGCGAAGCCAACAACACGTGCCTCAGCACACGTCTCAATGGACCACGAAAGTGTCCAAGGTCGACAAAGCGTTCGCGCTGAATGCCTTCGCCCGGGCGTCTTATGGCTCCGCCACCCGTGGCGTGGACGACATCGCCCCGCGTCAGCGTGTCTTGAATGACAGCATTTGGGGCCGCTGTGCCATGCCCAAATTCGCTACGTCCAAGCTCCACGCGCGGAGGATGCACACGCTCCAGCAATACCACGTGACCATCGTATACCAATAAATCGCCAGGGACGGCCCGCCTTGGCTCATCGCCGACATCGACCAACTGATACCGCTCTTGCAGTGATGCCCCAGACAGGCTCAGCATCCGGGCAGTCTCGAGATAGGGATATGGCAGACCAGCCGAGCCAAACACGAGAGAGGTAAAATGGCTGCAATCCAGACTACAATCGCGGCAAATCTTACACTCCTTGAGCCTCTGGGCTGCCGCAGGACGACGCTCGGTAAGGCACTGATTACAAGACTCACAGCTGGCACTGTCGCCAAGCTGATGGCCGCCGTAGACGTAAGACACCTGAGCCTCGTCGAGCAACTTACTGGCGACTTGCAACACGGTCTGACGCCTTGCAGCGACAGGATCTGCCTTTGCTGCCGATGATTCTGCAGCAGCTATGCCACTATCCATCGCCACCAGCCCTACGGCTATACCCAGCAACATTGCTAGACGTGGTATCATGTTAGTTAGATCTCCTAATGGGCGTTCGGTCGCATATCGGCCTCGCAGCCTGTCATCTAGGGGCGGAGCCTCCTCCCCATAACGGCCACTCGATTGAGCATCACTCCTCATTTTAAACAGATTCGCGCTGTGCTCGCTGTTGAATTGGCGATCTTAGCGTGCCTATTTGTTTTTGCCTTCTTCTTCTGGCATCAGCTCTGCAGTGATTCTCTCGACTCTTGTTTGGCGGGAGATCGGGGCCCGCGCGTAATCACCTTTCTTATTCTGTCGGCAATTCGTCCCTTTGTCTTCACGCCACTGGCCTTTATGGCCATACTAAGCGGCAAAGCCTTTGGTCCATGGTTGGGTACCATACTCACCGCTGTTGGTAGTCTACTGTCTTGTCTCAGCGTCTTTGGCATCGGCAAACTACTCGGGCGGCGGTACACCAAACCGTGGCTGAGCAACAATCTTCCAGCGACGTTTAAATTCATTCGGTCACAGGATTACAAGGTAGTTTTCGCGGCGCGGTTGTTGCCTGTCATGCCGTTTGACGTCCTAAGTTTTCTGTTCGGCGCCTTCGACTTTCGCTTGCGCAGTGTCGCCATAGCCTCCTTTATCGGCGTTTTGCCCGAGGCCTACCTGTACGCCAAATTAGTGGATCCGGCAGAAACAGTGATTGGATCAACGATGACGCTGCTAGAGCTCATCGCTGTGAGCATCATCGTACCACTCATAATTTTTGAATTCATAAGCCGTAAAAATGGCAGCGGCATGTGGCAACGTCTAAAAGCCGTGCTTGCCGAGATCCGCTATGAAGCACGGACTAATAACGACATCGTAAAGCGCCGCGTCTTTGATCCCGATCGGACACCGGTACTGCTGTTATACGGCTTCTTTTCCTCGCGCCGCACGATGACCCAGCTCGAAAGGCACTTAACCCTGCGCGGCCATCAGGTGATGTCTTTCAATCTTGGTGGCCTACTCGGGACCTTCTTCACCGCGGACATCGTCGAAACGGCGAACTTCATCGATTACAAAATCAAACGGCAATTTGAACGCCACGGTTTCAAAAAAATCCATATTGTTGCCCACTCCAAAGGTGGTCTCGTGGCCCTGTGGTGGGCCCTTAAACTGGGCGGCAACCGTTACTGCGACAAAATCATCACTATGGGAACTCCCTTTAAGGGCACCTGGCTAACCTATCTGGCGCTTGTCACCCCCCTCGGCTTCCTCTGGCGCGACGTCGGCCAAATGCGCCCTGGGTCGGCCTTTCTCAGCGACCTCAAAAACGCCGAAGTACCTTCAACTCTTAAGATTTACTGCATCCATTCACAGCGGGATCAGATCGCCAAAGACGGCGAGGGGGTATTCCGGCCGACACCGCCTAGCCCGCAAGTGAGTGCGATACCCATGCATGACATAGGTCATTTTGAGATGCTCTACCGCCCCGAGATTGCCGATAAAGTCGCGGACTTACTACGCGCCGAGGAAAGCGAGGCCGTGGCAGCAGCCGCAGCTTGCCAATAGCTGCATTCCTCTTTAGTCTCAGCCGGCCGGAGGCCGATCGATTATGTACCAGTCAACAAGTTCTAGATTAAATCAGACTCCTCGTGAGGAACGCCATCCATACGATGGTCAGGTGCGGGTCATGGTCAATTTTGACCCATGGCGCCTCGTTGTAACTTTGCGTGGTTTGAATTTATCAAGAACAGGTCTTTGCGCCCAGTTGCCCGCGGCCACTAGCAATGAGACACGGCGTGAGAACGTCGATGCCGAAGCACTTTTGGCCGAAGGCGATCTGTACGACATTCAACTGGACCATGACACCTCTCACCTACCCGCCCCGTTGGTAAGCGGCCGCCTAGTCCGGCGCGCACGGACGAATGCGGGTTGGGAATTGGCCTTCACATTCACAGCTAGCGATGTCGGTTTGCTCGGGCTGGTCCATGAGATCAAACGAGACTCCCCATGACCACCAAGGGCCAAGCAACGGCGATGAAATCCGAAGTCACAAAGCACGCAGAGGCCAACCTCGACACTATGCGTCGGGTGTTTACTCTGCCAGAGAACGAGCAATCGACGCTGGCTCGCCTCGACCGCGAGATTTCGGAGAACTTACTTGGCTTTCTCAAAGATCGAGTCATTGCCGGCGACATTGCTCCGGCCAATCTCGAGCGCGACTTCCAAGAAACGAAACTACCCGAGCATCCTCTGTTCGTTTCAGAGCAGGTGGATTTCCTTTTAAATAAAGTAGTGGCGCAGTCTGTGCGCACATCCTCGCCGAGCTTTATCGGTCACATGACCTCGGCTCTCCCCTACTTCATGATGCCGCTGGCCAAGATCATGATGACCTTGAACCAGAACGTCGTAAAGATCGAGACGTCGAAGGCCTTCACGCCACTAGAGCGTCAGGTCATAGGTATCCTGCATCGCCTGGTTTATGAGCGAGATGATGCTTTCTACGATCAATGGACGCAGAGCTTTCAGCAATCGCTCGGCGTCTTTTGCTCCGGTGGCACGATTGCGAATGTCACAGCACTTTGGTCAGCCCGCAACCGGATGCTGGGGCCGCGCGGTGATTTTGCAGGTGTCGCTGTAGAAGGCCTGCCGGCCGCACTGCGGCACTATGGCTACGATGATCTCGCTGTCATCGTTTCGAAACGTGGGCACTACTCTTTGCGCAAGACCGCCGATCTACTTGGCCTCGGTCAAAAGCAAATGCACGCTGTAGCTATAAATGCGAAGCATCAAATAGATGTCGATGCCTTGCGACAAAAAATTGCCGAACTGAAGAGCCGACGCATCGGCGTGATGGCCATCATTGGCATCGCTGGTGCAACGGAAACCGGCAGTGTCGACCCACTGAGTGAGATGGCCGATATCGCGGCTGAGGCGCAGGCGCATTTTCATGTGGATGCGGCTTGGGGTGGCCCGACGCTGTTTTCTGAGCGCTATAAGCACATACTCAAAGGCATCGAACGTGCAGATTCTGTGACAATCGACGCCCACAAACAACTCTATGTGCCAGTGGGCGCTGGCATGGTCATCTTTAAAGACCCAGCCTCACTGAACTCAGTCGAACACCACGCTAATTACATCATCAGACAGGGTTCACGCGATATCGGTAAGCATACTCTCGAGGGCACGCGTCCCGGCATGGCGATGCTCGTCCATTCTGCGCTGCACATCATCGGCAAGCGTGGCTACGAACTACTCATAGATTTAGGCATCGGTAAAGCGGGCCAATTTGCCAAGATGATCAAAGCCACTCAGTGCTTTGAAGTCGTCACAGAACCGCAAACCAACATCTTGACCTATCGCTACGTGCCGGCCGTTGCAAAGCCAATATTTACGCACGGGACCGACGAGCAGAAACATGCAGCGAACGAAGTCCTAAGCGAGCTCACCGAGTCGATCCAAAAAGAACAGCGCACCGCAGGCAAGACCTTTGTCTCGCGGACGAGGTTGGAAAGTGCGGCTCACAGTGGCCAACTACTCACTGTATTTAGAGTAGTGCTCGCTAATCCGCTGACGACTCGCCAGATCCTAGCTGATGTTCTTGAGGAACAAACTGGTTATGGTGAGCGTCTAGTCAAAGAAGAGTTTGAGCAGAGATTCCTCGCACTGGGCGGCAGCATCGCCACCGCGGAGTCAGGCACATGAGTCGTGGTCAGGCGCGCGACAAACACACTCGTATATTGATGATCGATAATTACGATTCGTTTACCTACAACCTCGTTCAGTACTTGCAAGAGCTGCAGGTCGAAGTCATCACTTGTCGCAACGATGCTCACGATGCAGCTAGTTTAGTAGCAATGCAGCCCACCGCTTTTATCCTCTCACCCGGACCATCGACCCCAAACGAGGCGGGAGTTTGTCTGGAGCTGATCAAAGCGGCGGCGGCAGCGCGCATTCCACTTCTAGGCGTTTGCCTCGGTCACCAAGCTATAGGCCAAGCCTTTGGCGGGAACGTCATTCGTGCCGACCTACCAGTGCATGGTAAAGTCGCCGCGATTCATCACCGCGGTGCTGGAGTCTTCCGCGACTTACCGAGTCCATTTAAAGCAACGCGCTATCATTCGCTGATAGTTGAGCGTGAGACCTTGCCTCAAGAGTTAGTGGTGACCGCGGAGTTAGAGTCCGGAATGATCATGGGCTTGAGACACCGCGACCTACTGATCGAGGGCGTGCAGTTTCACCCCGAGAGTGTACTGACGGAGAACGGTAAGAAGATGCTGGCTAATTTTGTGGAAGAAGCTGGCTCGATATCGCTTCATCGCGGATAGTAGCTCTTACCTGAAAATCAGCAAGTCTGCGCCCGTCGCGCGGCTACCAAAGCGGATCAAAACCCCTTGAATTTGCCTACTTATCGACGTGCGCGCGGACCGTCACCGCGACCATTGAGGGCTAACTCTCCCGCAGTATTGATGAATCACAGGCGCAGTGCAGCGAGAGTTGCGAGGCCGCGTCAAAAGCACCTCCCAATCTGATTAAGTAGTTACCCAAAGTGCCTGACCCCATTGAGGTTATCGGAATTACTTAAGTATTCAGCGAATACTGTCGAAACGTTTTTATCGACTTATTCGGAGCAACCATGCACCAGCACCTGATAGCTATCTTTAGCACTACCTTAAGCACCTATCTCACGGTGTCTTGCAGCACCTCTGCTCAAAATGTGGAAAGTAGCGGAAGCCGTGCTCAAAACGCAACGTCACCCGGTAACGACAACCAATCGAATCTGAAGAACAGCAACGGGAAAGCTACAGGTAACGGAGCTGCTCCTGTTGCTTCTGCTGAAGATCAAAAAAATTCAGCATCGGGATCCGGAGCAGACGCCGGGCCCGAGGCTTCGACACCTTTTCTAATCGCGGGCAGTACTCATACTGAAGTAGCTCCTCCCTTTCCCCAACAAGGTGACGGAATGGGCGCTACTGCAAGCTCTCAGGATCCAACAGGCGAGAGCCAAGGATCTACGTCCACTATCCCGGACGGTATGATTACTGGAGTCGGCATCACTTCGGTACCGATGCCTGGCGTTTCAGCCCTCTCAGATGCACCTTTAATTGGCGCGGTCCTGGAATGCAGCAAGTTGCTTCAAGTAACAAGTTTTTCCTTCAAAACCGTCTGCCAAGTCTACTCGAGTATAGGTGTAGCACTGGAACTTAAAACAGTCGCCAGTACCTGGAAGTGGAGCGCAATCAACACCAACTCCTGTACACCGCTCAAAGCAGAACGCGCTATTGCGGGAACTCCGACCACTTATGATCTTACGTTCGTCGGCAGCAGTGTGACACCTTGCATGATCAACACTGTTGTCCAGATCGATATCAGCCCAAAATCGGGCGGTACGTTAATGTTGCAGGCTAGCCCAAATTAACTAGCGATTTTTACGCCACCTTCTTTGTCCGCAAGTGAACTACGAGAAAGGTGACATCGTCATTTAATTTGCGATTCGTAGGCCTCGAGGAATGCAACCCAGACCTCATTTCTAGAAGCTTTCGCACACTTGCAGCATCTAAAGTATCCACGCCATATAAAAGCCTCCGCAATAGGCGCAGACTTGCCTTTTTACCAGGCGGGCATGAGGCATCTAATAGGCCATCGGAGTAAAGTATGATTGTTTTCTTATCACCTAAACTCATCGATTTCGAAGCCACGTCTTGCGACTCGAGCGAGTGGCCCAAAACCGATGGGCCGTGGAGTGTCAGTGGAGTCACTTTTCCACTACCGAGGAGTAAAGCCGGCTCATGGCCAGAATTAAGGTATACATACTCACCAGAATGCAGGTCGATAGTTAGAGACACGAGAGTCATGTAGAGTTGCTCTGATGCACCCGACTGAATAATCCGGTTCAGACAATCATGAACCAGTCCAAGCGGAGCCGGACGCTGATATTTGCTCCGATGTTCTTCATGGAGCATATCGGTCGCACCCTTAGCAAAAGATGCGAGCATTGCTGAAGCAGCTCCATGGCCTGTAACGTCGCCAAGGTGGAGGTAGAGCCATCGGTCTTCGATCACTCCATAAGAGTACCAGTCACCACCGATAGTTTCTGCTGCATGATAACCAGCAGCTAGGTCGAAGAGTGGATGTTCTTTATCAGCTGGCGGCAAAAAATCTCGCTGAAGCACAGCAGCTGTTTGCCGCTCAGATTCCAGATAGATGCGTCTTGTACTTTCTATCTGCCGTTGAGCAGCAAAAGACAAAAACGCTGACCCGGTAAATCCGATGACTGGCACCACCCAAGGCACCATGGTGTGGAACCAAATAAACATAACGATAGCGAAAGCTACCACACTTAACGTAACAAAAAGCAACCAGAGAAAGAAGCGCGATGTAGGTGCCCGCCATCCAATCACGAAGCCCAGCAGAGCCAATGCAAATAGCAGGAAATTTAAATAACCTGCAAATTGCAGCCACACGCCTCGCACAACACTATTAACACTCGCTGTAAGAGCCCAGGACGCTGGGATTAGACCGAAAGGCGAGTCAAGAAACTGGGTCTGACCACTCGAATACTGAGTCAGTATCATTACAATATCACCCGGAGCAATTGATTCGAGGTAGGCAGTATTTCCGGCAAAGAATTGGCTGAGTGATCTGACTCGACCTACTATTTTATCGCTGCTTAGATAATCAACCGGCAGTGATCCATTCCGATCGAGTGCTAACGTATGCCGATTCACCAATATACCGGCATCGGTGATCCGCAAATCTTTGGCAGCGTAGAGGCTGAGGTGCGGGATCACCGTTGATTTATCAACTTTAATCGCGGGTTCAAAAGATCGATTTGAGCTTTCCATGAAATGGCCGACGCGCCTAAAAACCTCGCCAAAAGCTCCATCAGGTCCATATATCTTGGCGCCCAATTGCGTCCTTATCTTTGAGGGCACTGCAGTTATCTGCTTCCAAGCTGGCATAAAAGCGCTTTTGTTCATTTCACGTCGGAAATTAATCTGATGTGATGACACCAAAGCGCCAACCACGACGGGGGCATTTAAATTTGCAAGTTTTCGAAACGCAGCAACATCGTCGCCTGACACTTCCTGGCGCTGCGAAAACATGGCATCAATCAGGATCACAGCCGGCTTACGCGCATCAATCGCGGTCAACAAATCCGCCAATTTTTTCGGCGGCAATCGCACTTGCCCCATCATGGCAGCAGTAACGTCATCGATAGCCAGAATCTTGATCCTCGGATCCAGTGGTGGCTCTAGTTTGACTAAGGACCGAACACGAAACTCAATTCTGTTTGCGATGTGGTCTTCTAAATACTGGCTAACTCCTAAATTGGCTGCCACAACCAAAATAGCCAACCAGCTCCCGATCAAACCAGCAAAGGCTGTGTGATTGCGAGGCAACTGTCGAAATATTTTTAGGTATTTCTCCATATCCCGATTATCGGAACGTGAAGCCGGATCATTAGTTAGGTACCGGAGGCGTCGAGTAATTCAGGAGCCCGGCCGATTCAATTTGCTGATTTACAAGAGGAAGACGAGTAATTAGGCGTCGATTATCATAGACAATTATTTATTTAGTGCCTGACCAAACCAATCCCCTAACTCAGGTGCTTGGAGTTGCCCATCCACCAACGAACGGTCGTCAAAGACGAAGCAGTCGCCTTGGTAGCCTTCGGTTCCCATCTCCTCAAAATACTTGAGGATGCCGCCATCCAGCTGTGTGGCGTTGGTAAATCCATGCTCTACCGCCCAGGGCACCACTTTTTCACAGCGGACACCGCCTGTGCAGTAAAAAAGAATGGTCTTATCCTTGTGCTCGGCAAATGCATCAAGGAAGGCATCTGGAAACTCAGTGAAGGTCTTGATGGGCAGACGCACAGCCCCCTCAAACATACCCACCTCGGTCTCATAGTCATTGCGCGTATCAACGACGACAAAGTCGTCAGATGATTCTTTAAGTCGCTGGCAAACCTCAGCCGGGTTCATGCGGGCAGCGCCAAGAATACTAGGGACATCCGGATCGTTTTGCTCAGCAAAGCGAATAATCCAGCGCTTAACTTTGACCTCAAGGCGCCTAAATGGCGCCTGTGGGGCCTCACTCCATTTTGGATTTAGCTCTGAGAATCGGGGGTCACGCTCGACAAATTCGAGGAAAGTCTTGAGGGCCTCGCGTGGTCCCGCAAGGCCGCAGTTCACGCCTTCAGGCGCCAAGAGCACCGTTCCTAGTAGCCCCAAACTTTTCGCCTGGGCCTTCCAAAGGTCCTGAATTTCCTTAAGATTTGTTAAGGAAACAAACTTATAAAAATTGAGAATGGAACAGCTCATCGACTTTCTATCCCTAGCCCATATCCGTCTCTAATCCGGACTGATTACTATCCCTAAGGTCGCTGCCGCGCGGCAGCGTTCTTTATCACTGTAATTACAATGAAACAATGCCTTCGATCTGCCCTGCCCTCTGGTACACAGCGATAACCTGGTCAGAGTCGCTGATCATAGCCTTGAGGGTTACCGATACATATTTACCAGAGCTGGACAGCTTCTGCTCGATCTGCCCAATAGGCAGTAGAGGAAGCAGCTCCTCTTGTCTTTCCGCCGGGACAATAAACTTGAACACATACAGCGATGGCCAAGTGTGAACCTGATCGAGCTGGCTTTTAAGTCGTTCGTAAAATTCCACCGGAATTGCCCTCCCAAAACTGATATCGGGCCCCATTCTTAGCACATTGCGAAGTTAAATTGAGGACTTAGCTGAAGTGCCTGACCCCATCACTCAATAATCCCGTGCAGACTGCCGCCTTTACGGCACATTTCATCTACGCGCTGCGTCACTGCCGGATCTTCGATTAGCGGTGGTGCATGGTGAGGCTTAAGCCGCGCATCAATCACCAAGGGACCTTCGCAGCCCCAGTGCTTA
>CAIWTN010000161.1 GCA_903915625.1 uncultured Pseudomonadota bacterium
CAATCTGTGACCGAGTCCGACGTCAGCTAGAGCAGCGGCAGCTCGCTCCATCGCCTCGCGTGGCGCCACGTTTAAAATCCGCAGCGGCAAGGCGACATTTTCTTGCGCTGTTAAGTGACCGATCAGGTGAAACTGCTGGAACACGATGCCCAGATGTTTGGCCCGAAATTGACCGAGTTCCGACTCGCTTAGGCTACCTAAGTCTTGGCCAAGGACGGAGACCTTCCCGCCGGTAGGCCGATCAAGGCCAGCAAGGAGTGCCATCAACGTTGACTTGCCACTACCCGACGGCCCAAGTATAGCGACACGGTCGCCTTTTTTAATCGTCGCATTCACATCCGTGAGGATCCGTAATGGCTCACGATCACGCGCATTGGGATAGGACTTCTCGACGTGTTCTAGCGAGATAAAGGCATCATTAGAGTCAAAAGATTCATTCATTTGGCATTAAACCTATGGTTTTTGCTCTAGCATCGGCTGCAAAGAACGCCACACCGTCTGCGCAATAATTTTATATCCCGCAGGATTTGGGTGAATACCGTCAGCCAAATTTAAGTTTGGCTTGGCTGCAACACCATCCAAGAAAAATGGAATCAGTTCAACCGACTCACTTTTAGCGATCCTTGGAAACATAGCACGAAAGGCTTCCGTAAATCCTGGCCCATAATTGGGCGGCATCTGCATCCCCGCGAGCAGGACGCGCAGCCCACTCTGTTTAGCGAGGCGGATTGCCGCCACCAAGTTGGCCTCGGTCGCCTTGGGATCGATACCGCGCAGACCGTCATTCGGACCAAGCTCAAGGATGACGATTGCCGGTTTTTTGATGGTTTTAAGATGCCATTTAAGTCGCGAGAGCGCACTAGCCGACGTTGCACCGCTAATGCCCGCGTTAATGACAGTAACGTCAGTGCGGCCACTAGCCTTGATGAGACCCTCTAATACCGCTGGCCAAGCCTCTTCTTTACTCAGGCCGTAGCCTTCGGTCAGAGAGTCGCCAAGGCAGAGGACTGTGGTTGGGGTGGCCAGTGCTGGGGTGGTGAGTAGTGCCAGCACAGCAAACAGAAGATGTTTCAGAAAAACCATCATTCGAGCTCCTCCTAGTCAGGGGCTCTTGCATGATAGCTTGGGTGGTGGCTCGACACCCACTTATTTGACGCAGATGAATGGCAGGGTATAGGACTGAACCGTGGGTTCAGCCTTACCATTCGCCAAAACCACGGCCCACGCAGAGGGATTGCTACCCGAAGTACCCGTGGTGCTCGAAGATGACCAAATCGCAGCTTGCATCTGCGTTAAGGAAATAAAATCTGTGCTGACCTTTGATGCAATTCCATGTTCGTAAAGTGACAATAGCTCTTTTTGCGTAGGTAGCCGCCACGTACCAGCGGCGAAGCCCCCATAATTAGAACTACTACAGGCACTCATCGCCCCTGTCCACGTGCTTGCGGGCGTAAACGTTTTAGTTACCACCAAGTTGCTGATTTTATCTTTGTACTGACAATCAGAGGAAGCCGTAGCACAAGTCGAAAAATTCACACCGGCATCAGTCGTTGTCTTATCCTCCCAGCTCGAAGCATCACAAAAGGTACCCAGCGGCCAATTGCTCACTCTTGTACCTGCAAATCCATTATAATCATCAATAGTATCGCCGACACCACCAGTTGTGGCAGTACTATTGCGACAGTTAACTTTTAGCGCTCCCGCAACTCCAGCGATACTCGTTCCAAATCGCAAGCCCCAAGGCGAAAAACCGCTAACGTTCGCGGCCTTAAAAACACCGCCAACTATACACTCAGACTGACCGTCATTGGCACATGGAGAGCTGACCATCGCGGTGCCAGCGATGCCCGCAATCGTCACGCCGCTCTTAATGACTCCAGGACTCAACCTCGTCAGATCTACTGCCGGATAATCCGCTGTCGCCACACATCCCGTAGCCCCGTCGCCAGCACAAGTTACGACAGCTGGTGCCGCACAATTTTTACTACCCGTTTGCAATGCACCATTCATATCGTAGTAACTTTGGGTGCTGCAAACTTCGGCAGGTGGCAACGTGATAACCGGATAACTGCTAGTCCCCGGAGTGTAAAGCAGCGAAATAGTTTGCGACACCCCGTCCTGATTGGCGAGCAACGGCAGCACTCCCCCATTTAACTCTGCAGGCACCACAAAACTCGCACTTACATCACTCGCGACATTGACCTTACTTACGGACTTGCTACCCAGTGCCAGGGTCATTGTCGGTCTAAAGTTGTTGCCTGATAGCGTCACCGTATCACCGGCTCGCACAACTACAGGCGACCTAGCAGTGATATTAAGCGGCGCAAGGACTCCAGATTCAACTTTGCTCTGCACCGGGACGGTCGTTTCCACTTCTGTTGCAGCGGTGACCAATGTGTCCGTATAGGCCAATTGAAAGGCACCGAAATAACGGCTGCTAAATTTGACCTTATCGCCTTCGACAGTGAGACTGCTTAGAGGAATCACGCCGTCCAGGATTTTGTTTTTCGCATAAACATTAACTTTGTAGATCGCCACTAGATTAGCGCTGTTTCCAGCTAGGCGTAAACTTGATGCAGAAGGAATCTGCAAGGCTACGGTGAATGCATTAACAGGATCGGCTACAACACTAGGCTGAATCGCAACTGAAGCCCCAACACCGGTGATTGCGCCCGAGATACCGAGTGCAGCCGCAGTATTTGGCGTCGCAATCGTGACAGCTTCCTGCACATTGATATCTGTACTGATCGCAAGGGAGCCTGGGGGAAAAGACACCGAGATTCCGGACAGACCTGCACCTGACGCCGAAATTTCTTGCGTCACTAATGCCGATGCCGACAGAGTCGCAGTGATACGCCCAGTTGCCTGGTCGATGGTGTAGATAACGTTCTGACTTTTTCCCGCCCCAAGCGCCGCCGCTAACGTCGCGGCACGATTGTCTGTGGTGCGTTCTTTTACAAACTGCTTCTGACATGAGCTCAGGGGCAGCGCACTGGTCACAAGTGCCAGTGCCCACCGAGTTGATCGTTTCTCGTAGATCTTTGGTAGGTCCATGCTGACACCCTGAGTCATGAGAGATGCGGGGCAATACGACTGCTCCGTAGGCTGAGTTTCGGGTGTCTGCACGAAAAACTTGAGAATTGCCGATCGCTTAGCGTCGGTGTGGAGTTTAGTCCAATTATTACAGTTGGTTATGGTTTTTGGCGCAAAGGACGATAGGAGTGAATGCGAAAGCTACAAGGCCTTGTAAATCAAGTATTATGATTTCA
>CAIWTN010000162.1 GCA_903915625.1 uncultured Pseudomonadota bacterium
CCAATTTGGTCGCGCAGGTATTTTTGCGCTGAGTTAGGTAGGACGCCGATGCACTAGGCCGATCGAGGACTGGTCTGTCGGCATTAAGACAATGTGATCGATGTTCACGTGAGGTGGTCTTGTGGCAGCAAAGTAGACACACTCTGCTACATCTGCAGCTGTGAGGGGCGTCATGCCGCGATAAACTTCGTCAGCTTTAGCCTGGTCGCCTAATCTCACCAGGCTAAACTCAGTTTCCACCATACCTGGGTCGATTTCACTGATCCTGATTGCTGTGCCAGTTAGTTCTTGGCGAAGTGCGCCGCTAATAGCACGGACAGCATGTTTACTTCCCGCGTAAGCTGCTCCCTTTGCATAGGTGTGGAAGCCTGCGATTGATCCCATATTAAAAATGTGGCCATGATTTGCAGCGATCATGCCCTTCAAGAAAGCTCGCGATACCTTCAGCAGTCCGAGCACATTTGTGTTCATCATTGCTTCCCAGTCGTCGTCACTTCCTGTCGCTACCGGATCGAGTCCTGCTGCTAGACCTGCATTGTTGATGAGGACATCAACCCCACCAAAACGTGACTGGGACTCTAGTTGGAATTGCTCAATGGATGCTAATTTTGTGACGTCTAGTTCGCCTACCCAGACGTCTGCTGCACCCAAAGAGCGCAAATGTGGAGCTAAAGTCTCTAAACGATCTAGTCTGCGGGCACCGAGGATTAATGTGTGACCACTCCGAGCGAATATTTCAGCGCAGGCGGCTCCGATGCCAGAGCTGGCACCGGTGATCACGACATGTAATAGGTCAGATTTACGAGACTTGATGCTGGTCATATCAGTAGCCTTGTTTACGACTAGTCTTTGCGACTGATCTTTACTGCGCGCTCGGAGCCCTCGCCAACGGAGTTGGAGATGAAGCCGGCATCAACGATCTCTTGATGCTGAATACGGCGGTAGAAACTGTTCGTTGGGTTCAGAGCTACTTCAGAAACGCTACTGTCAGTTTTCATGGTGGAAATAGCTTGTGCCACCTCAGCTAGCGCCTTTTCTTTTAGGCGTGCCGTTTGCTCGTCATTTTCTGGACCACGACGGCGACGTGCCTGATCCCCCTGGGGTTTGCGTTGCCCCTGTTGTGGGCGACGGTCGGGCCCTTCGGCTGAGGCCGAGGCTTGTGGCCTTGCCGGCTTATGCCTTGGCCCCTTATCGCCGTGCCCATCACGTTCTGGACGGGCGCCTTTGTCTGGTCCTCGTCCCCGCACGGGGCCTCGTTCGGGACGGCCACCACGCCCACCGCTATCTCGACCAGGGCCAGTGCGCGGAAGGGGCGGCGGTGCAAAGCGTCCGATCGGAGGCCGGCTACCAGGGATAAATTCCTCGGTTTTTTCAGTAGCGTAAGTCCACTGTAGATAACGTTTAAACAAATGTTGATGAGTTGGGAAACAGCCCGCCAAACTAGCGTTGATGTCTGCCCAGACGGTAACGGACTCACCTTCTGCAGCTGGAAACGGTGGCAGGTCTGCGCCGGTTTTCTGTTTGTGAAGATCGGCAAGGTCACGGCAGAGCGCGACAAATGGAGGAACCACTTCGATGAGTTGTTCGTGATCTAAAGTGCGCTTGCTGGTTAGGGCAGAAAAGTTATCCCGATACCAAGCAAACAATTGGCACAAAAGGTCGCCGAGCTCAGCTGCCGACACTGCCGCCGGTGCAACGGTGACTTCCTCGGTGCCTGGGGCACCTAGCACGGGCCACTTAATGGCGTGTTCTTTGCTGTCTTTTTTTGCACGTTCTAAGCGCTCTTGTTCCAGGCACGAGTACAGAAAATAATCTACGGTCACTTCGTGACCACGTGCATCCAAAACACGTTGCTTCTTGGTGATCTCTACAGGCGTTTCTAAAGTCTGGTTGTCTTCCACGGCAATTCCATCCACTGTCTTCAAGCTGTGATAGCCTCGACCCTTGTCTTGGCTGTAATTAAGGAGCGGCCTTCCGGCAACTCCACGTATGCGTTGTTAGTTAATGAGGCATGATAATGGCCACTTCCTTGTTTGCTATGAACCGAGATTTGATCTCCGTTGATAGTTCCGCGAAAGAAGCAGCGAAGTGCCTCTGGTTTAGCGACATCATTGGCTAGCGTCAGCCAATGATGTCGCGGCTGCGGCAGTCTAGCCACAGCAGTTAATATAGGCCGGGCAAAGTAGTACCAGCCGGTGCAGGTCGCTAGCGGGTTTCCTGGTAGGCCCAACCAAATAGTTTGGTCCCTAACGGCCAAAAATACTGGCTTGCCTGGGCGTATCGAGACTTTGTGGAAAATCGTTTTGAAGTCCAGGCGCTTAGCTAGTTCCGGGATGTAATCAAGGTCCCCAGCAGATACTGCTCCGGTGGTGATTAAAAATTGTGGCTTACCGGGCTTAATCAAGCCCTTCAAAGACGTCGCAGCTTTATCGATATCATCCACTAAATGACTGAACTGCGACGATAGGCCTAACTGCTGTACTGCAGCGTGGAGGAAGTATTTGTTGGAGTTATATACGCCGCCAAAGGGCAGGTTCTGACCGGGCTCGATTAGCTCATCCCCAGTGGTGCAGACAACAACCTCAGGCTGTACATAAACTGTTAAAGCATCATGGCCAAAAGCGGCGGCGACCATGATGCGCTCAGCGTCTAGGTAAGTACCTACTGCAAGTAGCTTAGAGCCTTCCTGCAGGTCTTCGCCCAGGTGACGAATGTTATCCCCTTTACTGGGGGACGACATGATTAAGAGCTGATCTTGCGCATCCGTCAGCTTAGTAGATTCGCGGGGTACCACAGTATCTGCCCAGGCAGGTAGCGCAGCGCCCGTCATGATGCGCACGCAGGTGCCCTTCGCAGGTACTGATTCGGCGGCGTTGGAGTTATGAACTCCTGCGACCAGAGTGGCGCCGATCTTTAGAGCCCCACTTTTTAGGTCTTCATAGCGAAACGCATAACCATCCATGGCACTATTTGTAAATGCGGGTGACGGAATGCGCGCAAAGAGGTCCTGCGCCAACACTCGGCCTAAACATGCCGACAGCGGCACCTGCTCGGTAGCATCAATGGAAGCGAGCGAAT
This sequence comes from uncultured Pseudomonadota bacterium, assembly GCA_903915625.1. GTDB lineage: Bacteria > Bdellovibrionota_B > Oligoflexia > Oligoflexales > CAIYRB01 > CAIYRB01. The sequence goes on from CAIWTN010000162.1 coordinate 3,079, forward strand.
TAATCGCTGTTAAGGCTTGTGCGTAGCTAATCATGATTAGCCACCGTAGGCGTAGGTCGCCTGTCGTTGCAAGCATCACCGAGGCTCTTGAGGGCATGCGGCAATAGGTCGCTCAGAATATCGAGCTGCTCACAAACTGCCCGTGGATTACCTGGAAGAGCTAATATGAGCGTTCTTTGCTTCACCCAGCCACCGCAACGACTCAGGTAAGCATTCAGGGAGTAGCGTAGGCTCTCTCTACGCAGTAATTCGCCGAAGCCAGGAATTGCGTAGTCACAAATGCTGTCGAGTACTTGCGGCATTACGTCGCGCGAGCCTAGCCCTGTGCCTCCTGAGGTCACTAATAAAGGAACACCATCCTGACAGATGGATCCGATGGCCTGGCTCAGTAGTTCGCGGTCGTCCGGAATGATCTGGATACCTAAGACTTTGAATCCATGGTGCTCCAGCCAGTTATAGGCGGCAGGCCCGCTAAGGTCGTCGTACAGCCCGTCGCTGGCCCGATCTGAGCTTACCAACACTTTTGCTTGTAGCGGCTCATTCATCGGGTTTACTCCAAGGTCCGTGTCTACCACCGGTCTTATGCTCAAGATAGAATGGCCCAACCGAGGCTGCGGGGTCCACAGCTTTGATCATGTCATAAATTGTTAGGCCTGCAATCGTTGCCGCTGTAAGAGCCTCCATTTCGACACCAGTTTGTGCCTCGGTGCTCGTAACGGAGCGGATGGAAAAAGTGGATTTGTCGCCCTCAAACTGGACATCAATTTCGACTTTTGAAAGAGGCACTTGATGGCAGAGGGGAATTAAGTTTGCCGTTTGTTTGCTGCCTTGAATGGCGGCGATGCGCGCCGTAGTGCCGATTTCCTCTGCAATACGAGGTGTTATGGCCGCCGCGCACGTCGCAGATACACGCACGCTACCCCGCACTGTCGCAGTCCGTGCGGTGACTTTTTTGCCACCGACATCGACCATGCTGGCCTTGCCACTTTTGCTTAGATGCGAAAAGTCACCCATTAATGATTCCGTAGCGATCCAATCGCCGCGGCAGTTACCCCCCGATGGTGCGGAAGGTAGCAACATTGCCAAAGTTGCCCGCGTCCAAGTAGTGCCGCTCGGGCTTTGTACCAATTAGCTGACGCACATTCAAGGCGACAGCATCGGGTGAGCTATGGTCCAGGGGCGCATCGTTATCGCCAAATAAGCAAAGTTTGAGATGGCCTTTCGCCGTGACTCGTAATCTATTGCATTTATTGCAGAAGTTTCCAGACATGGGATTGATGAGGCCGATGGTGCCGGGATATTCTGAGCTGTGAAAATCTACGGCAGGTCCGTCTGTATCAACAGTTTTTCCGCTCTTATTGGTAGGCGCCAGGCCAATTTGTCTAAGAAGCGGCTCTATGGTGCTACCTAAAACCCGCTCGCTGCTGGCGAACGAGGCATTGAGTCTAGTATCCATGAGCTCAATAAAGCGTAGGGTAAGTGGCCGTTTTAAGGCCCATTCAATCAGTTTCAAAATACTCTGCTCTGAGCCGTTTATCGACTTCATGAGCACCGTATTGATTTTAACGGAGAGACCTAGAGCCAATCCTTGCTCGATCACAGTCGTTACTTTGGCGAGCTGGCTACTTTGAGTAATTTGTTTGAAAACTTCAGGATCGAGGCTATCCAGGCTGACATTAAGGTGTGTTAAACCCGCCTCAAGCCACTGATTCAGATCGTCCATTAAAAGGCCGTTCGTGGTAATCGCGATCTTTTCAAAGCCTAGCCTTCGGGCAATCCGAACCGATTCGAGGCAGTCCGGATGAATGGTTGGCTCTCCTCCTGTGAAACGCACTTTGCGAAAGCCTAACCTGCGGAAGCCTTCAAGGAGCACCTTGATTTGGGGGAGTGTGAGCCGGGCCTTATGGCGATACCACTCCGGAAACCCGTCGGGGAGACAGTAAGTACAGGCCATGTTGCAGGCCTCAGTCAGCGAAAAACGCAAGTAATGAAGACGTCGTTGCCGACTGTCAAGAAGTGGAGTTCCGAAGTAGCTCAGCATCTCCTCTACAGTATTAGCGTTATATGAGAGCTCTTGGTCAAAATGGTCGTTGGTAGACGGCCCGATAACATGACTCGTCATTTCGCGGAGAGTTCCCTTGACGCTGAGGGCTCCACCTTTGAGTCGTGCCTCCACTTGTGGTTGAGATACCGCACGCCATAAAGATGGGAATGGTACTGGATCTCCAGTCTCGGTTGCGAAAGTTACACAGTTAGCTAGGGGCATCTGCCTTGATCCCTCAAGCATTCTGTTCAAATGCAGTAAGCGGACACCTAGTTGATCGACTGGCACCGCGAGTACTTGCGGCATAGTGGCCGCTAAAAGTGCGGTGTTGATTCCAGTTAGGGCAGCTTGCGGCAGGACTGTGGCATGATTTTCTAATTCATCATGTACGAGCCTAATTTGCCGCCCCGCAGTCGCTCCGTGCTGAAGAAAGAACTTTTGATAGATCTTTCTTTGTTCGCTAGACCTTACGACTACAAGTATTTCTTTGAATGGGGCGCCCAATAAACGCAAGGCGCGAGTTACCAAAGCCTCATCGCCAAGTGGTGCATAGAGGCCTTTATCTGTACCAAGACGTCTAGATTGTCCGCCGCAAAGGATTGCTAAAGTTACGTCATGCATCTGTGTAACTTAGTAAGCCACCGGCCAGATAATACATAGGCTGATCCGTCCATGTGCCCGCGATTTCTGCTGCCTGAAAACTAAGGAGTCCAGATCGGCAGTAAAACACAACAGGGCGCGGAGTGGTCAATCGGGAACGAAGCTCGGCAATCCGTGAAAGTGGTAAATGGGTGTGACCTGGAAGTGCGTCGTCAGTCCCATGCTCTGGAGTCTCTCTCACGTCTACTAACAGTGCGCCATGTTCAATTAGGGACTCTAGTTCACCTCTGTAGATTTCCTTGGCCATACCCACTCTCCTTTTTATAGAGCCGGCTCGGACCCATGCTCGTGGCATTGGCTCCAACTCACTGTACCATCATCGTAGTACTCTTTTTTCCAGATGGGAACGCGTGTCTTTATCGAATCTATGACTAGTCGGCAACCCCGGAATGCTTCTGCCCGGTGCCGAGCCAAAACCTGAATTATGATTGCGGTATCGCCTATGCCGAGAGACCCGCTGCGGTGCCAACACCGGACACAACGCAGGTGACACTCGCTAACGGCTTGATTTGCTATCCTGTACATTTCTTTGATAGCGAGAGCTTCGTAAACCTCATAGTCCAAACGAACTACGGATTTTCCATGGTTTATGTTGCGGACTAGACCTTCAAAGCAGACATAGCCTCCAGCATCTGACAAAGCAGGAAGTGACTGCCGACATTTGATGGGATCTATTGGAGTGCTTTGAATGCCACATTCAATGATGGGAGCAAGATCATTATGTTTGTGATCCATATTAACCCCCTGCCACCGGTGGAATGAAAACTAATATATCGTGATCTTGAAGGGGATGACTTGCGCTTGTGAATTCATCATTCACCGCGACTCTTACATCGATCAAAGCCAATGGAAATCCATAGGCTTTAGCTAGACGTAAATAAATGTCTCCGGCATTAGTGCCGGCCTCGATACTGACAGTTTCGTCATTTTTGCCGCTAAAGTCCCGAAGCATTGCGAAATAACGAACCGTAATTGTCGACTGCATCTGACCCGCCTTTATATCTGACCTTACAAGATTGGTGCCAACAGTCTGGCAGCGTTTTCGCGAAGTCCAGCGATAGCCCTTAGAATCGGCTTTTGTGAGCGACGAAGCGCGCGGCAATGTTGGAAGTCTTTTTCCAACATAACGGCCACTTTGCTGTTGAAGTTGATGTCGTGGAAAAGCACCGTTGTTTCAAAATTGAGATACATAGCCCGGTTGTCTAAATTCATTGTCCCAATTGCTGTCAGGTTATCGTCAACGAGGACTACTTTTTGGTGCATGAATCCCGAAGTAAACAGCAATACTTTGATGCCGCGATTCTGTAAATCGGAGGCATACGATACAGAGACCCAATGGACGAACCTATTGTCCGAAGTGTGGGGCAGCATCAACCGAACATCGACTCCGCGCAGAGCCGCTAGCTCTAGGGCATGCATAATTGCGGGATCTGGCACAAAATATGGTGTGGCCAGCCACAGTCGCGTTTGAGCGGTGTTTATCATCTGTAAGATGAATAAAAGGCTGACTACCGTTTCATCTGTAGGTCCGGTGGGGATAATTTGAACGATCGCGGGCTCTTCGGCCTGCCGTGATAGGCGCCCGGCAGTGTCGGGCTTACCGCTTATTTTGAGCTTTTCTCCGGTGGCGAAATACCAGTCCTCTAGAAACACATCCTCAAGCTGGATAACTGGAGCTCCCGTTATGCGTACGTGAGTATCCCGCCAGTATCGGGTGCGAGCGCGGCGTGATCTGCGTGCGGCATATTCCTCACCAACATTCAGTCCACCAGTGAAAGCGACATCTCCGTCTACAACCACTAGTTTCCGGTGATTGCGAAAATTCATTTGAAAAAATCGCTTAAAACGTCGAATGGGTAAAAAACGCTCAACCTTGACGCCGGCCGCTCGCAAATCACGTAGGTAGTCACTAGAGAGCCAAAAAGAGCCCATATCGTCATAAAGCATATATACTGCTATTCCAGCGCGGGCTTTTTCGCTGAGCAGACGTTTGAGCTCTAATCCTAAGCGGTCAGATCGAACTATGTAGTATTGCACGATGATATATTGTCGTGCGGAATTGATTGCTTCAAATATCGAGGCGAACGTCTCATGACCGTCGACCAACAGTGTGGTGGCGCCCAGCTGTGGCTCGAACATTGTGCCAAATTGTCGAAAAACCTTCGAGAAGACGCGGTAACTGGATCGCATGTCTACGGGCAGCAAGTCTGGATCTGGCGGTGTTTCTGGAAGGATAAGGACTCCGGCATCTTCCAGCTGCTGTTGACGCGCCCTATGCCGGCGGACATAACCCTTGATTCTATAGTCGCCCAATAAAAGGTATGCGGGGACAGCAAAAAAAGGCACTACGGCGTGCAGAAGGATCCAGGCGATGGATGCACCAGGTGTTGCACGATTACTCAAAACCTTCACGCAATTGTAAAAGGCCAATGCGTAAACAATGATTTTGATGATGATGATCGGGTCAGACCACCGCATGAGCGGTTTAACCTTACTGCATGCGCCGCGCTAAGCTAAGCACCCGCGCGCTAGCTTGGGATAGTTCTTCGACTTCCGTCCATTGGCTGCCGTTGTCGCGTTGATAAGTGTAGGAGATCAACTCATGATCCCCTTCAAACGCATCGACTACCTCAGCAACAGCAGATTTATGGCCCTCGCTCAGGGGCTTAACCGCGCGCAGCTTAGTTGCGGCTTCGGCAAGTTGGTCGACAGCCTCTGTTTCTTTCTGATCGCGCAATAGAGGGATCAAAACTTCGATCGCGGCAATCAGGTCAGCAGTAGAGTCCTTTTGGCTGCGCTTGATGACTGTCATAATATGGTCCGAATGGTCGATGGTTCTTGATTGCTTCGCCCAAGGTGAGCGGAGCTGGAACTGGGCAAGTGTAGGCGAACGCTTATTAAAAAGCAATTCGCCCTCGGTCAGACTAAATTTTCAATTCGATAGGTTTTGGCATTGACACCAAAAGACCGTCCTTGTAAAACGAGTCCTCTCTTGATCAGGTCGCACCGAAAGATCGAGTTTAGATCTTTATGCGGGCCGTTAGCTCAGTTGGTAGAGCAGTACACTTTTAATGTACGGGTCGCTGGTTCGAATCCAGCACGGCTCACCAGATCGAGGGAATAAGTGGAGTCCGTCCCCATCGTCTAGCCTGGCCCAGGACACTGCCCTTTCACGGCAGCGACGGGGGTTCAAATCCCCCTGGGGACGCCATCTTCTCCCAAAGCTCTAGCGTAAGCTGGTGAAGCAAAGGGGCCTGCGAAAGCGGGCCCTTTTGCTTTTGTCCGTTTCTTTATGTTCCAAACTGGACACACCGCATGGACAGCGTGCCGTTTTGGATCCCTTGGTACGGGAAGCTTATCAAATCCGATTCGTCGCTGGCTCCAAATGCATAAAGAAATGGGATGTAATGTTCCGAAGTCGGCAGCGCCCTCCGCCAGAGTGCTGCCCAGTCTGGGTCTGACCGACGCAGTAGGAAGTCGACATCACGGTGTTCGATTGCTAAGGCCATGCGCTGGTCGAACTGTTCGGCCCAGAGTACCGGTTTAGCATCCTCGTTAAAGTCAACCTCGCCCAGATTGTGCGTAATATTGCCGCTGCCAAGTATCAAAACGCCCTCGTCTCTTAGGGGGGCAAGCATCTGTGCCAATGCCAGATGGCCGGCGAGGTCTAGCCGACGATTTAAACTGAGCTGAACTGTTGGTATGTCGGCACCTGGATAAATATGGCGAAGTACGGACCAGGTGCCGTGATCTAGACCCCACTCTGGATCATCTTTAACGCCAAACTGTTCCAATAGCTTAACGATGCGATTCGCAGTCGCCGGTGAACCCGGTGCCGGGTACCGAACTCGAAAGAGTTCTTCGGGAAATCCAGAAAAATCATGGATAGTTTCCGGCCACGCTGCGTTTAACACCCGAGTACCAGTGGTTCGCCAGTGCGCAGAAATAACCAACACTGCCGAGGGCCTGGGCAATGTTCGCCCTAACCCTCCTATTGCGTCGGTGAAAGCATTCCTCTGAATCGCATTCATCGGTGAGCCATGTGCAATGAACAATGTTGGCATTTTATGCTGCATGTCAGATCCCGACGTTCCGCTGTGACATCGATTAAGCCTCGTTAATGATGAGCGATTTTGCTCACGAAATATCTGCCCCCCCTAGGCTTCTATTGATGCGGTATTTCTGTGCAACAAAGAAAACCAAAGGCTACTTACAGCCCCTGCGAGCAGACAAAGTAACACGTCAACGGGATGTAGTTTGGTAAAGCGGAACAACTCTCTTAAAGGCGGCACATACAGGACTAAAAGTAACAAGCCGATTGACGCACCGATCACCCAGCGCAAAGCATGATTTGCCCCTTGTCTCTGTAATGGGTTGCCACCGTCGACCTTCAAGCTGGCTATAATTAATCCGATGTTTGCAAGCACCAGTATTGTAAAGACCATAGTGCGAGCATCAGTTGCGCCGTCACCCCACTTCCATGCACAAATATAAGTTAGTAAAAGGATAGCCAATACACTTATGCCCTGAATTAAAGTTGGGAGCATAATTGCGCCAGAAAACAACGGACTTTCTGGGCGACGAGGTGGTTTGCTCATGATGTCGGCGGCTTCAGGTTCAGCTTCAAAAGCGACCGAGCATGCAGGCTCAATGATCAAGTGCAAAAAGGCAATATGCACCGGTAGCAGTATTAGGGGCATATTCAGCAGCACAGGGATTACTGACAAGCCCGCGATTGAGATGTGAACTGCAAGTAAGTAAGACATCGCGTGCTGAAGGTTGGCATATATGCGTCTGCCAATTTTGACGGCATTAACTATGGACCCAAAGTCGTCCTCAAGTAGCACTATCGCCGCAGACTCCCTGGCCACATCGGTGCCTCGTTTACCCATAGCAATACCTATATTTGCCTTTTTAAGTGCCGGCGCATCATTAATTCCGTCACCCGTCATGGCAACGATCTCTCCCTGTACTTTCAGGATATCGATGAGCCGACTTTTTTGTTCAGGCATCATTCGTGCACAAACATTAGTGTTTTTAATTCTTTTTCCGAGCTCCTCATCAGAAAGCGATGCCAGCTCTGAGCCAGTCAAAACTTGATGTGGATTAGGCAGCCCAGCTTGCTCCGCAATACTGCGTGCCGTATCAGGATGATCTCCTGTGATCATGATGACGCGTATGCCCGCACTTTTACATTCGGCGATTGCTGCTGGGACTTCCAGCCTTAACGGGTCTTCGAGGCCGATTAGTCCAAGATATTCGAAATCTACGTCATGCTGATGTTCCGGCACGTTGTCGCTGTAAACTTTGCCTTTAGCGACCGCTAGGATGCGCAGTCCCAGCTCAGCATGTGCCTTAACGCGCTGGGCTATTTGCTCGCGAGTAGCTTGTGGTAAGTGGCATAAATCCATAATGGCCTCGGGTGCTCCTTTGGCGCCGACCGGGGACGGCCCCTCGCCGCCTGGATGCCAAACTTGCGACAAGGCCAGGAGTTCGGGTGACAGCGGATATTGTCTAGTTAGCTTCCAACTTGGGTGGATATGTTCGCTGCCACTTAGCAGTGCAAAAGCGGCGTTATTGAAAGCGCGATCGATAGGATCAAACGCTTCTTGTTCGGCGGCCAGGAGGCCGTATTCAAGTAATTCGTGGAATTGTTCCGGCAAGGATTTGCCGCTATTTTTCGACAGATCGAACGCATCGTCTTCCAATATTAGCCGGCGGACACTCATCTGGTTCTGGGTCAGTGTCCCGGTCTTGTCTACGCACAATACGGTGGCTGTTCCAAGTGCCTCAATCGCTGAGAGCCTTCTGGTCAAGACCTTTTCTTTTGAGAGGCGCCAAGCTCCGAGTGCCATAAATATTGTGAGAACTGCCGGCAACTCATTTGGAAGTATGGCCATCGCCAGGGTGAGTCCACCCAACAACCCATCCACCCAACTGTGTTTGTAGAGAATGCTGGCCACGGCCACCGCGAGGCAAAGCCCACCTGCTATTAGGGCAATTATAGTTACGAGCCGCCTGGTTTCGCGCTCTAGTCGGGTGGGCTCGGCGATGGAGGCTTGGATTAAACCACCAATCTTGCCCAACTCCGTGGCGCTACCAGTGGCACTCACATACATTAAGCCGCTGCCCCTCGTAACAGATGTGCCAGAGTATACTTTTGCATCATGGGTAGTTTTTGAAACTGGCATAGATTCACCAGTTAGAAGGGACTCATCAATTGAGATGTTTAAGCTGGATATGAGTTCTCCGTCAGCGGGTACACGATCACCTTCTGCAAGATAAACAATGTCCCCTCGTACCAGCTCTCGGCCTGGTATACGAATTTTGCTGTTATCGCGACGCACTAAAGCTCTAGGACTTGAAAGACTTCGAAGGGCCAGCAGAGACTTTTCTGCTTTCTGTTCTTGGTAAATTGTGATGAATAAAATGAGGCCTAGGAAGCCTAGCAGCATTCCCGCTTCTTGTTTGTCGCCCAAGAACAGATAAATCAAGCCGGAGCCAATGATCAGGAACACCATGGGTTCCCGAACTATATCGATGATCAACCCTCGTAGTCTTTTCTGTTCAGCGCCGGCGATTTCATTGTAGCCCTCAGCAGCAAGGCGAGTCTTTGCCTGTTCTGAGGTGAGACCTAGGGATTCGACTGAATTACTCACGGGACCCATATTTGTCCTTCACTTGCCAGGACTATAAGTACAGTGATATTAAAAAAGTAAATAATATGCAGTAATCAACTGAATAAGAGCATTAATTTTTAATGTGCACCCATAACTAGGCTGAGTGATCAGTGAACAACGGCATTGAGCTGACTTTTAATCCCGAGCTGCTTGACGCAGTTTTTGCTCCGTTGCGTCTAATACAGCCCCAGTTGGAGCACGCCGTGAGTTGCGACTATCAGCCGCAACCAATGCATACTGTTTATGGAGGAGCTCAGCTTTATAAGATGGGCTCATTGCGCAAATTGGGTGAAATGGCGAGGCTTCATTTCTTGAAGTATGCGCCAGATGCTGAATCACTATCTCGCCTTCTGAATGACCCAGCTTTGGATTCAGTGCCATGGACAAGTGTGCACCAAAAGGTTTGCGAGAGACTGCAAACCAACCCGGTCGATGATTACCGCATCGATTTCGAGGATGGATATGGGTATCGCCCTTCTATCGAGGAAGACTCAGCAGCTCTGTCGGCTGCAGAGGTAATGTCCGGTGACCTTTTATGTGGAGGTTTGCCAAGATTTTCAGGCATTAGGATCAAGTCCTTCATGCCAGCAACGTGGTTGCGTGCAGCCCGTACCTTAGACTTGTTTATTTCTAAGTTGTTAACATGCTCAGGTGGGAAATTGCCGCCTGGGTTTGTGGTTACCCTACCTAAGGTAGCTCAACCTGAGCAGGTCGACGCCCTAGTGCTGCTCCTGAGTCAGCTCGAACATCGTTTTGATCTCGATGATGGGGTCATAAAGATCGAACTCATGATCGAGAGCCCCGCTGCTCTAATAAGCGCTGACGGGACGAGCCCACTACGGCGTCTGTTAGCTGCATCTAAGGGACGGTGTCGTGGTGTTCACTTTGGGACTTATGACTACTCGGCGGCCTGCGATATTACGGCCGATCATCAATCCATGTCCCATCCAGCATGTGTATGGGCTTTGAACGCAATTAAGGTCGCCCTGGGGGGTACTGGAGTTTGGTTAGCAGATGGAGCTACGAATATCTTACCCCTGCCAGTTCACCGAGCCATTTCCGAAAAAGCTCTCTCTTCAAAAGAAGAGGCAGCAAATTCCCGAGCTGTCGTCAGAGCCTGGCGACTCAGCTACGCGAATATCTCAAATTCATTGAAGCTTGGATTTTATCAGGGGTGGGATTTACATCCCAACCAGATTGGGATTCGCTTGGCAGCGCATTACGCTTTTTTTCTGAAAGACCTAGCTGACGCTTCCATTCGGCTTCGTAATTTTATCGAGAAAGCTGCGCAAGCAACCGCAATTGGAGGGGTGTTTGATGACGCTGCGAGCGGTCAAGGATTGCTTAATTTCTTTATTCGGGCTGTAGATGCGGGAGCAATTGGCGAGGCTGACATTGGTGCGTCCGGACTAACAATGAGCGACCTGCGCTCGCGGTCATTTTTGACGATAGTCGAATCGCGGAGGAGATCAGATGCGGTGCATTCGTAACATGATTTTGATGGCCGTTTTTGGCGTGGTATCAATGTCCTGTAATCCTTCTGAGCCACCACCACCGCCTCCCGCTCCTGTGCGACCGGCAGTCAGCTCTAACTTGCCCGCAGATTCACAGTCGCCTGGTGGATCTGGTTTGAAGCCTGTCGCCGGAAATAGCGGGGGTTCGGTCAATGCGGATCCACTAGCTAATTCAAGTGGGACGACCGCGTCTAATCCGACAGGTGGTCAGTCATCAACTCCAAACGTGGCGGGCGCCTTTAGTGCCATAACTGGCCTGATTCAAAGCATAAGTAGTGGTGGAGGAATTGACTCCATAGGCACATCGATTCAGAATTTGATCGGCTCTTTTACCGGCGGAGCGACTGGCGGAGGAGCGCTTTCTGGCTTCGGAAATTTACTCTCCGGTTTGATACCTGGTCTTGGCGGTACTTCGTCAACACCACCATCTCCATAGCCGACATCAAATTAGGGGTCGATTTATGCATAGCAACCATCAATCAATTACGGCTAGTCGGAAAATGCTGACTTTGCTCGTTATAAGCCTGGTTTTGTGGCAGTGCAAAGCACCGCAACAAAATAAATCACCGATCAAAACTTTAGATAATGTTGCAAATAATACAAGTGAGTCGGTGAACCATCCGTGTGGAATTGCCTTTGACGGAAATGGCGAGCTACCACCAGCCGCTGCTTCACTGGGTAAGTCTTTAAATATTGTAAGTCCCGGCGACACCAGCTTGAGGAATGCGGTTATTGGTACTTTGGAGGCTGTTCCGCGTCCTCTCTTGCAGCTTTTCTTCACTGTTTTCAAAGGTCAAATTGTCATCGGTGATGCGACAAATCTTTGTAAGGCAACGCCTTTCACTAATTCTCAAAAGCCACTGGTAGCTGCCGGAAAAAATGCTACATCTTGTTGGCTTAGCCCCGCGAATGGGCAGGGTTTACGGATGGTGCTTAGTCCTGAGGTGATTTCAATACGCTCGAGTCTCCTCAGATTATTCGCATATTGGCAGATGGAATTCGTTATTGAGGGACTGCTTAAGCCAGGAGTACCAGCTCCCTTTAAAGCCCCTGATTGGCAAACTTATGCGCAGGATTTCATTGCTGAACGCGGTAAGTTAGCGAGCGCATTCTTGACGGATATGTCAGCTCAAGTCACTGCTAATGGGACTAAGTTAAAAGAATACAATGCGCAGGATCCTGTAGGGTTTGGTAACTTGATTTATGCCAATGCTGTCGACAGTTATTATTGCGCAAAACAAACAAGAGATGCGTTTCAAATAAGTTTCAAGAAAGCTTGGTCGGTGTTTACAGATCAAACAAGTGGTCTAGGTGTTGCCAAAGAGCTCGGGGCTCCAGGAACTGGTTTCTGATAGTGCTGCACTTTTGACAACCTCAGAAACTGCAGAGCAATTCACGGAATTGTTTGTCGTTCACTGTTTCTTTTGGCGCAGTAGCGCTTCTTGGGCGACTGACGCGACGAGGGTTCCATCTCGAGTAAAAATCTGCCCTCGATTGAAACTACGTCCTGATGCAGCTGAAGTGCTCTCCATTTCATAAAGATGCCAGTCATCGAGGTGGCAAGTGCGATGGAACCATATCGCATGATCTAAGCTAGCGACGCGGACATCTGGACTGGAGATACTCAGGCCGTGTGGCTGTAGTCCAGTCAGAGAAATGCCAAAATCAGATGCGTATGCCAGTAAAGCCGTATGTAGATTCGGATTTTCTGGGAGCGCTGATTTAACGCGGAACCAAGCGTGCTTAATGGGAGCCCGAACAGTTGGTCTTAGCGGATCCGGTCGATTGACGATCCGAATTTCAACTGACCTCTCTGCAGTAAGTTTAGCTCGGCGATCGGCGGGCAGATGCATCTGAATCAGGCGCATGTGTTCTTCTTCGCTCAGGAGCCCCTCTGGTCCGGGAACTTTTGGTGACTTTGCTTGATGATTGGGTCCCTCTTCTTGGCGCTGAAATGACGCTGTCATGCAAAAGATCGTCGATCCATTTTGCTTGGCAGATACCTCTCTCGTACAGAAACTTCTGCCATTGCGAGTGATGGTGACATGATACTGGACGGCCTGATCTGGCTGGCCTTGTCGCAGAAAATAGGCATGCATCGAGTGCGGAGACA
>CAIWTN010000163.1 GCA_903915625.1 uncultured Pseudomonadota bacterium
AAGCCTAAAGGGCAACGCAATTTGTGGAGTTGTTGCTTTTTGCTTGATGCTACCGTTTATTTATTTCAATTTTTTCCACGATATGAGCAATGCTTGGTACCAGGCTCCTGCACAAAATTATGGAAATTCTCTATATTTTCTTACAAACTACTCGGCGCGACCGAGCGATTACATACTACCGTTTGTCCACAATCGATTCTTCGGGCAATTTTTCCGCCCTTTTATTGCTGATGCCAATGATGCGCGTAATTATTGGTCAGACGAACTCCCTATATCCATCGGGGTGCTACCAACGGCTTGCCTTGTTTTAATTGTAGGATCTCTAGTCGCTAAAAAATATTTTAACTTTAAGAAGGTTAAACCGTTTATCGAGTTTTTTTTCTCCCCCATTTGGTCGGCAAGTCGGAAGCGTCCGGGATTATTCAATGCTCTATTGTATGCGATGGTTATTTCATTCTTATTAAGCCTGCCACCACACCTCAATTATTTCGGCATTAGCGTACCCATGCCCAACGAGATTTTACGGCATGTAGTTCCTTTTAGGTCTTACTCCCGGTTTGCACTTGTTTTTTTGCTGGCATTGACAACTTTGATTGCCCTAATTGTGCGAGAGACCAAACATGCAAGATTTTACACAGCAATTTTTGTTATTGTCGGGTTATTTGAGAGCGCGCCCTTAACCACCCTTCACAAGGCTTCGCAAGCTGCGCCGTATATTCAGTATCTACGCAATCGTCCTGAGCAGGTAATTATGCGTTTTGAACAGCAAAATATGCAGATCAAGCGCGCCATTGATCTCGAGGTCATTTTGAGCGGCAAAAAAACAATTAATGGAGACATAAATATGAATTACGGCTACACCGATTGGCCGCTCACAGAAAAATTTCCTAAGCTCAATTTCGGCCATCTGGGCCAAATGGGTGTGGAGCTACTTTTGGTCAATGGCAAGTTGAACGTACCTGAAAAAGAGCGACCATATCTAAGTATGCTTGCAGAGTTCCCAGAAGATGAAGTGCAGATTTGGAAAATCAAACCAAGCGATAATCCCGCTTTGGATGCATTATTCCGCCCTTTTATTCAGCGCGCAAACACTGACGCTTGTTATGTTGCCCCTAAAAAAGAGGTCGAAGCTGCCATTGCGGAATTTGGCCGCATCATATCTTCTTGAGGCCTAGTTCGGCATCCAATCACCGGCGCCTGTAAATCGAAATTAGATATTTTAAAGTGCTCTATATAATGGCAGCTACCAACCTCAATCTTAAAGATGCGTTTCGAGAGACTTTGAACGAATTTTCTGACAAAACGATTAGATCGCTGCGTTGTGACGACTGCAAGATCAGCGTGGTCGGATTGAACTGCAATCAAGATGAGAATCGATTTTGAGATTAGTGTTATCGCCGCAGCGACATGACTCATCGCCTTCGATCCTCTGAAGTTTTTGCTTTGCCCAACAACGGCCCGGGTTCTGGCAAGACCGTATGAATTTATCTAGAATCGTCTTTGTAATTTCTGCGCAATCTCCACCCGCATTTCACTAACCCTCCCCACCACCACCGATTCTCCGCGATAACTTAGCCCGCGACACGCCTATCGCCACGGAAACCTCACGCAGAGATTTATGACGCTTAGTCGCTTCAACCATGATCGCCTTCTCGACAGTGTCGATCACGTCGTTCATCGGCCTATCTGAGGTTAGTGCATCGCTTAGTATAGCCAAAACACCTTCGACACTTGGGTTACCAGAATCAATTTTAGCTCCCCGAGTCTGTGCTCTAGCCGGCGCCAACATCGTCTTAAATTCTGGCAGGTCTTCAGCCCTAATCTCACATTCATCACCGAAGGCTTCCGTCACCAATACATTCAGCACTTGAAATAGCTGCCGTATATTCCCTTGCCAGTAATAGCGGCTACACCGCTCGACCAAAGCAGTCAAAACCTTCGCAGAAACTGAGGCGCCTAGCTTAGCCAGGCCTAGTTCAATCAGTAGCGGCAAGTCTTCTAAGCGTTCACGAAGGGACTTTAAATGAATCTGGAGCCCAGTCAGACGCCCGCGAAGGTCGAGAAGGAAATTACCGTTCTCGACCTCGTCATCGAGATCTTTTGTGGTAGCCACAATCACCTGGAAGTCGCTGTATAGCGTCTTGGGATCGCCAACGCGGTTGTATGATCCATCATTAAGCACGCGAAGAAGTCGTTTTTGACAGTCAGCACTGAGGGCATGTACTTCATCCAAAAACAAGATGCCGCCGTCAGCCTCACCTACATAGCCGACTGTGGTTTCATCAGCGCCAGTAAAGGCGCCCTTACGATGTCCGAACAACATACTGACCGCAGTGTCACCAGTTAGGTTGGCGCAGTTAATCGCAACAAATGGAGTCACGCCCTGCGCCTCGGATCGCATGCGATGCACAATCTTAGCGACTTCCTCTTTTCCCGTGCCCGTCTCCCCAAATATAATGACTGGTACCGTGTCGCTGACTGCCGCTTTTCTGGCGCGATTGCGAACATCTGCCGGCATTACGAGTCCGTCTGGAAATTTTTCAAGAAGATGAGCTGGGAGTCCGCCCCCTGGAGATCTCCTCCGAGAGGGTCTGCCGCTCCGACTTCCGGTGGTCGCGGCATGAAGATGTATCTGGAGTTCAGATTCGCTTAGGATTGGCTTACGGAAAAAGTATGCTGCACCCTCTCGGATTGCCTTTCGGTATGTTTCAATTTGAGGGTCTGCAGACATGGCCACGGGAATGGTCTCAGGATGTTCGGTCTTTATCTCCCGTAAAATCTCGAATCCCTCGAAGGAATTTTGCCGCCCCGAACTCAAATGTATATCAGTCAGCACGTACTGATAATTTACGTTAGCAAGAGCTGCCTTCGCCTTTTCTAGGGTGTCGGCTCCGTCAACAGCCAAGCCTATCCTAGTCGCCATTTCGATGTACCGATTGAGCTGCCCAATATCGTCATCAATGATTAGAATCTTACGGCGAGCCTTGGATGCTGGCGACATCAGTATACCCCATATCACTGCAAAGACTGATAAACCAATG
>CAIWTN010000164.1 GCA_903915625.1 uncultured Pseudomonadota bacterium
CTTTGCGAGCTGGCTTGGGGCGTGGCTATTTTTTTAGTTCTTTTTCGGCAACATCCAGAACCTGATCGAGATAAGCACCGCCACCGATGGTAGCGTAGATAACTTTACCTGTGCGGTCGATCACAGCCAGTTGCGGTATTGCAGCGACCATCCACGCTGAGTTTACTGCATGATCTTTGTCTTGCAGGATTGTAAACTCTGGTTTCAGTGCCTGTGCATAGGCGAGGAGTTCTTCGCGACTCTCATCAGAGATGGCAAGTACGGAGGCGTCCTTTGGATGTCGTTTAGCAAAGTTGCTGAGATCTTGATGTGTAGACCGACAAGCCGGACACCAAGTTGCCCAGAATTCTACTATTGCGACACGGCCCTTTAGGGCAGCAGTTGAGCTGGGGCCTGGTCCTGATATGAGCGGTAGGTCAAACGCTGGTGCCGATTTTCCCACTAGAGTCTGCTGAACCAGGGCTAACTGGTCAGGGCGGGCGACTAATTTAATGGTTTTCTTGACGGCTTTGCCGTCACGTAAGAAATCTAAATCAACTGTGCTGCCTACGCCCTTAGACTGGACTGTGGCAATGAAGTCCTCAGCGCTAGCCACTGTGTGCTGGTTGATCGACTGGACGCGGTCGTCTTTTTTTAGTCCCGCATCATCGGCGGGTGTCCCCTTTATTACCTCGCGGATTAAGACACCGGTCTCAGGTGCTTTAGCAGTTTCTATCCTCACTCCGAGCCAAGGCTTGGCCTGTGTTAACGCGCCTTTCGGCTGTCCAAAGCTGGTTGTCGAAACGAGTGCAAGGATGCCGGTCATAATCCGAAAAAAAGACATGCGATAATTCCTCGAGTGAAGGCACGAGCAACTTTGATGCATTTATCTTTTCATCTTACAGCATCTTTAGGGACTTTGAATGCGAACCGATGCTCTGGAAGGTTCATCAAATTGTCGAGTATTTTAGCGACGCTTGGTTTTCCGCTCGGCACTGACTGCCGTGCAGTTCAGTGGCCGAAGCACATTGCCGAAGATTTAAAAGACTCAGAAGATTCAGAGAGCCGTGCACTTTAAAGTTAGGCTTGGCTCCTTGGCGTGGGCAGGAACCACAGCAACGGAGACCGAGTCGTTGATCTGCAGATTGCTCGCGTGAAGGAGTGCACTAGCGTCTAAACGCTTGTCAGTTAGCCTTAAGCTAGCATCACCGTCAATTAGCTCTAGGCTGTAGTAAAACAGATCCGACTCTGCTGATAAGCTCTGGCTGGTTGGGGAGATCTTACCACTGATCACGTGGTCCGGTACCAGCTCCTTGCCACTCGCATCAAAGACTTGGCAATTTAGGTCGAACGGCTTTGGTGCCGGAGTGGTCTCGGCTAGGGCAGGACTAGAGAGGCTAAAAGCTGCGGCAGCGGCGACTAGAACTTTCTGATACATGCTGTGACTCCTTGTCACCAGGAAGGTTCCGGGGTGACTAGCTTCGGACCGGCATTGATCCATCGGCAACATATTTAAGTATCCGATTAATTAGACTTTTTCAATAAAATTGCTGCACTCCCGCTGTTGCCAAAACTGCGCAACGACATGATGCCGGGACCACCCTTGTTATGCAGTTTGGCCGTGATTTTGGAGAAGTCGCACCGTTAGATAGTGCTGACTTTTCCTGAAGTCAAAAAGCGCCAAAGTTGCTCATCAGCGCCGTCAAAGCGAGGCCAATCGTGAGGATTCGAATCTGGTTTTATCTGCCAAGGACAAAAAGCCACTGGTGTATCCGGTTTGCAGCCAGGCAGAAGAAAGCATGCTGCTGGCGTCTTCGCAGTTAAATTCACCGACTGGATGTTGCACTCAGCGTCTTGTGCCATCTTCCTTATGGTTAGCTGGGCGCTGGAGAAGTTGTCACGGTTATCTTGAATCAACATGCTGGGCATGCTTACGGGTCGCCAAGAACCGCCCATTGCCGGGACAGCCACGGCTACGACACCTTTGATTTTACTGCTGCGAACGCTGGCAATATGATTCGCAAAAGTGCCACCGTTACTAACGCCGATGGTAAATACCTTTTTAAGGTCGATGCAAAATTCATCGGTGACTAGTGCAAAAAGCTTGTCGAAAAATTGAAAATCACGCCCGTTATTACTGCGGTCCCACGTCTGACTTGTGCCATCAATGTGGCGTGGATGTAGCCAAAGCACATCGTCGCCGGTCAGTTTTTCAAGCTCAGGTGAATGGTTGTAGTTTGGTGTGCTGCGCGTCAATTCTGGTGATGAGGCCGCTCCATGCCACCAAAAAACTAAAGCCAGCGGCTTGCCCTGCGTAAGTCGCTTGGGCATCACGCGTAGGTAGCGCCGAGATAAAGATGCTACTTGAATCGATAAATCTTCGACGCCACCACCTTGCGTCTGCTTAGCACAGCCAGCTGACTTGATTGCACCTTGATAGGGATCTGGTAAATTCTGCGCCTGCGGGGCAATCAGCTGACCGAGTGCAGTCTCGCGGTCGCCAGCTTCTGGTGCTGTCCGGCAGCTACAAATTAGAGTCAAAATCAGTACTGTTTTGAGTTTACTCCAAACAAAATTAGACATGTCGTTATCCAAAATGTTCGAGTTTCAGCGGCGGCTTATCGCTTCTCGCTCAAGAATGTTTTAACTAATTCTCACTAGCTACCTTTGGCCACTAGGCTCGTAACCATCCGGTCAAAAGAATCGGCGAATCTTTTTTTATCCAATTCGCCAAGCGGTGCAGGGCCACCTTGGATGTCGCCGCCGCTACGCAACTCTTGCATCAAGTTGCGCATCGCTAGGCGTTCCTGGATGTTTGCTGCGGTATACACTTCGCCGCGTGGATTAAGACCGGTGCAGCCTTTATTAACGATGCGACTGGCTAGGGGAATGTCTGCAGTAATCACCAAATCACCCGGCACTGCGTTATCAGCAATGTAGTCGTCGGCGGCGTCAAACGACCCGCTGACGGTGATCATTTGAATCAAGCCGCCAGCCGGGACATGCATAAACCTGTTTGCCACGACAGCTACAGCTAGGTTGCGTTTCTGCGATGCCTTAAACACCACGTCGCGCACGATCTGCGGGCAGCCATCGTTATCCAGCCAAATACGCATCAGAGGATAATATCGCTAGTCGCTGACAGCGTTTCACTTGTGGTGAGGTCCGTTGTAGCCTCGGTCGCCATCTCTGGCTCTATATGTGTCTCTAGCTCTGGCTTAGTCTCGGCTTGAGCTTTTGACGCTTCATGTTCCGGTGTTTTTATTAATGCCTTGCTCAAGTCAACGCCGGTCAGATTAGCCCCCGTGAGGTCGGCGCCACGCAGGTCGGCACCTTCCAGGCGGGCGCGACGAAGTTTGGCGTGACGCAAGTTGGCGCACGCTAAGATCGCTCCTTGCAGGTTAGCTACGCTGAGATTGGCTCCCTCGAGGTCGCAGCTCTCGAGATTGGCATCACTGAGATTGGCGCCACTTAGATTGACGCCTGCCAGGACGTAGCCGCGTAAGTCGGCGCCCTTGAGGTTGGCACGTCCGCTAGCGACTTCAATATTTGGGTTTAGCACTGCATCAGCCCACTTCTGATGATTGGCTAGGACCAACTGCAAGTCTTCCAGGCTGTTCACCACGGCGACGGCCGAGACGGGTATCTCTGGCATGCGATTGGCCTTGGCGGGCTCAGCGGCCACAGCAGGTTCAGCAAGCTCTTTGAGCTCAGCTTGTTCCATTTCCTCGGTAATTAGGCCTACTGTCGCGCCTTGCAGCTCAGTGGTGTCCATGGCTGATGCTCCTCATACGTCTAAGGACCCTGTGATGAAGGCCTCAACTTTAACACTACTCTTACCCGATGCACAGTAGAGTGCTCGCCCCACTGGGGCGTCTTAGAAAAAATCATTAAAAACATAAGGTTAATCGATTCCTGCACTCGTCAGTCGAGTTGTTGTGTGTTTTTTTATTGAAACACGCCTGATTTTTTAATAGCCAGCGAGCTACGGCTGCGCTTTTGCCGGTCGGAAGAGAAGGTTCTTTGATGCGACCTAACCGCTTATTTCGCTGGCTAATGGCTAGGGGACCCTCGAATCGCCCTGCCAAGCCGCTGGCGTTGCCGGTAAATCAAAGGCGAGCGCCGCGCTTTTCGTTGCCAGCTGGTCATACAGTCATTTGCCACCAGACCATTTGGCCACTTCAGGACATAAGTCTGTTGGGATTGAAGGTGCGCACCGGTAGCGCCGCTGAAATCCCTGACGGCGTTTGCTCCATGACCATCAGGTGGGGCACGCAAGAGATCCGGCTGCAGGTCAATCTGGTCTGGCGGGACGGCGACAGTGCCGGTTTTGCTTTTGCCGAGTCATCCGGAATGATGCTGCTGCGGTTGAGCCAGTTGATCGAGCCAGTTATGCTCGGTAGCTCACTCGCGCTGATCGATCCTGCGGCCACGCTCGAGACCGAAGTCGGTAAGCGTTGGTTTCATGGGCAACATGACACGAATCTTTGGGTTTGGACTCAACCAGATTCGCCGGTGATCCAAAAGTGGTTACTCTATGCCGGGCGTCGCATCTTTAGTTGGAAGCCTGATCAGGGTCTCGAAATTACCGCGCATTCCCAGAAGTTTTGTACCCCGCTATTAGCGGATGAGGCACAGCTAGTGCCTGCAAAGACTCATCTGCCATGGTTGCGCGATCTTATGGGCGCTTTGAAAGATCCACTCAAAGCTGAGTTATTGATGACGCTTACGTCACCGCGTGGATCTGGTCCTCTAGGTAAACGCCCCTGACTACTGCTATTGGCCTTTGGTAAAGTTTGTCGGCAACCCGCCGATAATTAAAACAAGTCAAACTAGGTTAAGACAACATCAGAGCGAATCGCAGTCGTTGCGAGAGGACTTCGCTGGATGCAAGTGGTCAGAGCATATTCGAACATTGTGGGTGCAGCGTCACTCTTGCGAGTGGCTGTGTCCCCATATGTGCGGTTGCCATCTGCTTTGCTCATCTACTTGCTGTTAGTCGCGGTGACTTGTTTAGCGCCTAGAGCAAATGCACTAGATTTGCAGACTTTTACTCCTTGGGCCGACAACAATCGCCTCGTGTCCGTCATGGGAGCGCAAAGCTCTGACTCGGGCGAATGTGCGATTGGGAGTTATGTCACACAGAGTCAAAAGCCGCTGCGCTTTACTACAGAAGCTGGTCAGCAACTCGATCATGGGCTGCGCAATCTGAACACTGCATTTGCGATGGCCTCTTGCGGCATAGGTGCCAATCTAACCTTACTGGCAAATCTACCGGTGCACTGGATATCGGGTGCGCCGATGGCATCAACACAAGAGAGTAAAACGACAAAGGCAGCACTCGGCGATACTCACTTGCTGCTGCGGTGGACTCTGCTGAATCGTGACATTCCTTATCAGGGGGGGAGTTTTGCATTAGCTCCCTATATCGTGGTGCCCCGTAACCGGGCTAGCCAAATTGCTGGTATGAGTTTGAACACTCTTAGTGAAGGGCAAACCGCAGCTGGTGGGCAAATAATCTACGATTATTTTTTCACAGCTCGTCATTATGTTGCCGCAAATCTTGGCTATCATCATCGGCAGACGCAGACGTTTCTAGGTACAAAAGTTGGGCCAGAGTCACGTATGGCTCTTGGATACTCTTATCTACTAGACGCAGTTAGTGGCTTTCATAGTTACTTTGAATGGCAGCGGCGTCAGTCGCTCGGTCCTGACAAAGGCAATCAATTACTGTCATCAAGCGAGTGGCAAGTCGGTCTCGGAGCTAAACCCTTTGGCGATCATCTGGCAATCTTTACTGGAGCTGGCAAGGGCTTAGGGGGTGGATTTGGGACACCTGTCCAACGCCTATTTGCAGGTATCGAATGGACCATCAGCAAACCTGCGCCCCCTCTGAAAGCGTTTGAGGAAACTGAGCTAGACCTAGTAGTACTCAACGCACAAAAAGAGTCTGGATCTGTGCAACTACAACTGCGCGCATCGAAGCGCAAAGATATTGCGTTCACTCTGCGCACATCAGCAGGTGGCACAGTACTGAGCGGTAAGGTTAAGAGCAGCGGACCAACCTTGAATTCAATACCTCCGGGTGTTTATACAATTGAAGTACAAGCACGCGGTTACATGAAGAAGTCCCAAACTTTAGTGATCACTCCAGGCATCACCAGTGTTATCGAAGTGACGCCGCAAAAAGCTGGCGACTTGCTGCTGGTGAGTCGTCTCGCGGTCCCAGGAATCCAGTTCGAAACAAAAAAGGCGATTATTAAACCAGAATCTTTCACTGACCTCGACCGGCTAGCTAAGGTTATGCGCGATAGTCAGGCGATTCAACTACTCGCGATTGAGGGCCATACTGATAATGTTGGGCAGCGCGAGCGCAATGTGAATCTTTCTGCAGCGCGTGCCAATGCCGTCGAGAACTACCTAATAGACAAGGGTGTGGATCCTAGGCGATTGACCACTAAAGGGATCGGGCCGGACAGTCCCGCCGTTGCCAACGACTCTGCGGCAGGTAGGGCAAAAAATCGCCGCGTCGAATTCGTCATCCGCGCTGTGGCCACTGCGCACTAGAATGAGCGGCCTTAACCCTTGTTTGCATCACGGATGATGATTATTCACCCGAGCTCGGTGGCTTGGGTTAATACGTAATTTATCAAATTATTGTCTAGTATTTTAGACTCTTCCGGATTGATTTTGAAGATTTTTTATTACTAGCTTCCTCATCGTGCCCAGAAATCTTTTAAAAAATTTATTTATTTTCAGATTCTCTGTATATTTTTATGAGCGATTATTAAATTAAATGAACGCGAGGAGAAATGATGAGAAAGTATTCGTTAATGGCCCTCTCTGCTATCACAGCAGTTATGTCCTCTCCAGCTCTCGCTGAAGGTGGTAAGAACCTGGAGCAAGGTGATTTCGTCGGTATCTCTTTTTGGTTTATTTCGATGGCGTTAGTTGCGGCAACCGCATTCTTTTTTCTCGAAACTCAACGAGTCTCTGGAAAATGGAAAACATCTTTAACCGTATCAGGACTAGTCACGCTGGTGGCTGCAACTCACTACTTCTACATGCGGGATGTTTGGGTAGCGACTAGAAATACTCCTACCGTATATCGCTATATTGACTGGCTAATCACTGTGCCTCTTCTTATCACAGAATTTTATTTGATCTTGCGCGCAGTCGGTAAAGCGAGCGCTGGAATATTTTGGCGCCTGATCGCTGGCACAACCTTAATGCTGATCTTCGGTTATGTCGGCGAAGCCGGGTATTTGTCGGTATGGCCAGCTTTTATCTGTAGTATGCTAGCCTGGTTCTTCGTCATCTATGAAATTTACCTTGGCGAAGCCGGCAAAATGGGTACCACCCAGGCCCCAGCTGCTGTTCAGTCAGCGTACAAAGTGATGCGCGCTATTGTTGTTTTTGGATGGGCCGTTTATCCAATCGGTTACTTCCTGGGATATCTCACTGGTGGGAACCCTGCAGACAGCATGGGTACGCTAAATATCGTTTACAACTTTGCAGACTTGGTCAATAAGATCGGTTTCGGCGTGATTATTTGGAACGTAGCTGTTTCAGCTACCGAATCACATACCTAATCGTTTTTTTAACTAAGCCTCTCGATTTAATCGAGAGGCTTAGTTTTATGCTTGCTAATAAGTCCAGAGCCTTACGTCTAACTGAGCTTTCTGAACGGAAGTTTTAATATGTAGATGAAGGCGGAGCACTTAGGATGGATCATTTCGACTTCGCTTTTGTCGGAGGCGGCCTTTCAGGACTATTGAGGGCAGACAGACTGCTTGATCAACTGAAGGAATGCCAGAGAATCGCTATCATTGATCCGCAGTACGATAGTTTGAAAAGCAAAACGTTTGCCTTCTGGATTAAGAAGTCAGACCCGCCCCACCATTTGTCAAAACTTGTTTCACACCGTTGGAATTATTTAAAGATTACGGGATCTGACGGCGCCATCATCAAGGAATCCCTGGGTGACTATTGCTATGAAAGTATTTCAGGGGAAAAAATTTTTGAATATCTTTCCAGCAAACTGAGCAGTGATTCACGGGTCTTCCGATTGAATTCGGCAGTTCAGGCCATAAATGATTCCGCGGAGGAATCGAAAGATCACTCCCGTGCTCTGATCAAACTCGAATCCGGACAAGAAATAAGCGCATCTCATGCCTTCATCTCACCTCTCAAACAGTCTCCTTCGTTACTTCAGTCATTCACTGGTTTTGAAATACTAACAAATACGGATAGCTTTGATCCAGACACAGTTGATCTCATGGACTTTAGAGTTCCACAAGACGATCAGGTCAGGTTCGTCTACGTTTTGCCATTTTCAGCGCGACATGCACTGGTCGAGTTTACGATTTTTTCGAACGAAATACTTTCGTGTGAAAATCGAGAATCAATCTTGACCGACTATATTAAAAACAAACTAAAAATTGAGTCTTTCTCTATTTTAAAAAAAGAAACCGGGGTGATTCCGATGAACGGAGATCCCGAGCCTTTGTTTGTTCCCTCCTTTAATAGCTCTACTACGACTGTTATTGGAGGTGCTGCAGGAATGATTAAACCGAGCACTGGTTACTCGTTCAAAAGGAACCTTGATACCCAAGAAAAAATTGTTGATACAAAATATTTTGATCTTCGGTTCAGATTTTACGATTCGCTTATGCTGGAGTTAATGCGTACGCATGGCGGGCAACTATCTGACATATTTTTTCGGCTTTTTAAAAATAATTCTGTGGGTTCTATTTTTGAATTTCTCGATGAAAAGTCTAGTGTGTTTAAGGAAGCGAGGATTTTTGCAAGTCTGCCGAAGATTCCTTTTATTTTAAAAGCTGTAAGCCTCAATCCGTTTTTTTTCGCGGTCGTCTCAACCTTTCTATTGAATCTCACAATAGGAGGGTTGTCGGTTTGGATTATTCCCATTCTCGGTTTGCTTACTGTCGGAATAGGACATGGTGGTCTAGATCACTTGATCGACCCAGCTGCAGAAGATAGGTCATTTTTCCTAGTCAAATATCTAGGGACGATGTTCTTGTTTTTTTTGCTGTGGCATTTTCTTCCAGATTTTGCTTTAGCATTTTTTGTCTTTCAGTCGGCAAATCATTTTGGAGAATCCTACTGGGTTCGTACACTTCGTAGATCTTCACGAGATAAACGGGTGTCTGTGCTTGTTTGGCTTTGGGGACTTTTCGCCGCAACTTTCGGAGTTTTGTTCCACTGGACTGATTCTTTGCCAATCATTCAAATGATTGTTGGGAACCGGCCTATGCTTGTATCACTTCCGATTGTGATGATGCGTGGAATAAGTATTTTCTTGTTTGGTGTCGCAGCGACGGCTTCTTGGATTTTAGACAACTACCAACGTAAAGCTACAGGTCGA
>CAIWTN010000165.1 GCA_903915625.1 uncultured Pseudomonadota bacterium
AGGCACACCGGTACACACAAAGACACAGGCACTCAGTGGAGTACGAATGAGGAAACAAGGGAGTGATGGAAGGAAGAACCAGAGGCGATTAACCTCAGGTTTTCTTTTCTCATCCCTGTCTTTTTATTGGTTAATTATTATATCTATTTTAACAATATGTTAGAGCAAACTCGGTGAGCATAGGATAGAAAAAGAGAAGTGCTTAGATTAAGAGGGTAAATAGGCAGGCAAAAGGGGCAGGGTACTGTCTAGAACCACCCACTGCCTAGGTTGGGTGGCTTAGCCTGCTTGAGTCTGAGCTCTAGAGAGCCAGACAAAAGAGACTACTAAGGGAACAGGCTAAGACAGGCACAAAACAAGCAAAACAGGCAAAACAATTTGAAAGAGAGTTTTGGCTGGTCCGGGTGAGTTCAAGCTGCGTCCAGTTTAAATCCGATGAAGATGCTATTGGTCTATAAGATATTAAATAGCATAATCTATTTTAGTCTTTTGTGGAAAGATTCAAATAGGATTTATACTACTAGATATGTTATACTGACCCAACTTTACTATACTAGCTATAGTACGGTATTTCTGCATGCGCTAAATTCTACGCGGTGAATCTAGTGACATGGCCAGGACATGGATCGGTTTCAAACCTACTAGCGAATCGACGACCTGTGTCTTTGTCGAGCTATTTACTTTAATCTATATTATACTATGACTATGGGGTTTTATACTAGAGAGGCTAAGAAAGATAATACACCAGTACTATACTACCAGGGTAGCTAAGGTACGGTATGCATAAGGAATGCGTTAACATCCCCCCATCTTTCTAAGACAATATAGTAAAAAAAAAAACGAAGGACTATTTATGAATTATTGCGGAAGAAAGTTCGGCCTCGATAAATGACGATTTCGGGCAGTAGCAACATGCTCTCTGCAATCTGCTGGATGATGCGTGATGTCGCGGTGGCTTAATCTTTCTGGGTAAGTCGAATTTTTTTTTCTTTTTGTTTTATTCGAAGATGAATAACTCGTCGCGAACAGGCATTAATAAACGACGGGATTTGCTGGTGAGGCGGTGCGCCGACGTGAATGCGAGCTTGCGGGCGACGAGGAGACTGTTGATTGCGGATAACTCGAGAATACCCGTATAGCGAATGTGGTGTTCTGGAGCCGTTAGTGCCAACTGAATATGATTTTGGGTGCTTAAATGCCAACCGGGATAAAATGATGCCAAGTTCAGGTTTGCGGAGCGCGTTCCAAAGTATTGCACAACGATATTGGACGCGGTGACGGCGGAAACTTTCGCGATAAAGAACCATCCACCGGGTTCATCTCGAACCGCTATGATTTCGTTGACGGTGAAGGGGGCACTAGTGTTATCGACGTAGTGAGCGTTTTTAGCCTTTTTATTACTAACAGCCCTCCATGGTAAGAGATTTGAGATAGAACGCTCGAATTCCCGGTTCGTGTCGAGGTGAAGAAGTTTGTAGGTTGTAGAGGACAGGCGATCCAATACTCGGCACGGGCCTCACCATGCGGACACGTGGTTGCTGCGGCGACCGGTGGCTTCAAGTTCTGTTTGAGTCGGGGGGAAGCGTGCTTTAACTTGATCACCGACAAGGAATGAGCGTGGGAATCCCGTTTGGTTGAGCGTTGCTGCAGTCTCTTCTTTGAGATACTGGTCATGGTTGCGAGCCAACTGGACGAAAGCGGTGGTGGACGTTCGGACGGCGATTGCAAAGAGGCGAGCGTTTTCCATATCTCCAGCTTCGTTTGGAAGTTGGATTAAATCTTCCGTGGTCTCGTTAAGAATGGCTGAAAACGTGTCACGGGCAGCGATGCCGTGGTAGAGTTCATACGGCGAGATCCCCCCAAGACTTTGGTGGGGTGCTGTATTATAAGCGAAGGCGATGCGGGCTGCAAAACTTGGCCACTTTACGTATTGATCATCTGGTAATAATCGCATACATCTATTCCAGAAACGCCAAAAGACTTCGATGATGCCATTGCTGCGTGCGTTATGACCCATGGTAGTTGTGATGAGTGTTTCGGTGATATTAGCGAGTTCTTTTAAGAGCTCGGACATGAACTCTGGTGCTTCGTCGCAGTGTAAGATTTCAGGGGGTCCATGTCGGAAAACGATTTGGTCCATGAACTGCGGGATAAACACCTGGACTTGGCGACTTGCGAGGGGGATGACGGTGACATAGCGAGTGCACGTGTCAATGATTCCTAGGGCTTCGCATTCTCCGGTTGTTGCTTTTCCCTGACCCTGAAAATCCATGGCGAAACGGCTTCGAGGGGCGTCATGAGGGCGAGCGCGAAAGAGGCCGTGGGCTTGATTCTGTCGCGCTTTTTCGACTTCGCATTCTGGGCAATCGGTGAGGATGCGTCGAGTGTCGCCTCTTAAGTTCG
>CAIWTN010000166.1 GCA_903915625.1 uncultured Pseudomonadota bacterium
GCCGGTGCTTTGCCATGCTCGTCATGCGCCGGTGCTTTGCCATGCTCGTCATGCGCCGGTGCTTTGCCATGCTCGTCATGCGCCGGTGCTTTGCCATGCTCGTCATGCGCCGGTGCTTTGCCATGCTCGTCATGGGATTCTACATCGTGTTCATGATGAGATGCCGCTTCGTGAGCATCCCCATGAGCAGCACCATCGTGCTCTTCAACAGGTTCTTCGTCATGGCCCTTGGTGTGATCACCTGGTCCCGACGAATGCGTATGCTTCTTGTCGTCGTGCTCGGCAGAGATTTCTTCCCCGTCGTGCTCGGTAACCGGCCCTGCTGCTATTTTGAAGACGCCGTAACCGACGCCATACACCACACCCGCTGATGTTACAGCGAGTATCCAGGCCAAAACCTGGTCCATGCCCTTCTTCAACGTCATCCCGCGGCCTCCATTGCAATGCTATTGGCTATTGTAGCATGCTGCCGCGGGTCATTAGTGAGTCACTAGCGTGTTAGCCAGAGCTGGTTATTGTAATTGTGTTGCAGACTGACCGCGGCTCTCATGGCTTGAATGCGCCGCTCAGCAACCACGTCTGATGCTTTGTGGGTCGGCAGGCCTCGGCGCTCTGACTCGGCAAAGACCTCGAGCAGGGTGTCGTAAATATTGCCGGCTTGACGTTTTGCTGCCTCAGCGTTGTAGCCCTTGAGCTCGTGGAAGACGTTGATGACGCCGCCAGCATTGATCACATAGTCAGGCGCATAGAGTATCCCGCGTTCAAGGAGTTTAGCGCCGTGGCGGGATTCATCCGCTAACTGATTGTTAGCCCCACCGGCGACGATTGGCGCCTTGAGTTCGGGGATAGTCTTGTCATTGAGGATCGCGCCCATAGCACATGGGGCAAAGACGTCGACATCGGCTGCATGGATGGTTTTCACGTCTGAGGTCTTAGCACCGTAACGTTCAGCCATACTGCGTACTTTTGCCTCATCGATATCGGCCACCACTAGTTGAGCACCAGCGGCATGCAGATAGCCACAAAGATAGCGGCCGACGGCGCCAACACCTTGTACGGCAACGCGGAGTCCATGCAGATTATCGCGTTTAAGTTTGTGTTCTACAGAAGCCCGGATCCCGTGGAATACGCCCAGCGCCGTGACGGGCGAGGGGTCACCCGAACCGTCGCGGTTGGCAAGGCCGCTAACATAGCGGGTCTCCATCGCCACGTTGTCCATGTCCTGGGTATTGATATTGACGTCTTCGGCCGTGATGTAGCGACCGCCTAGATTGTTTATGAAACGCCCAAAGGTGCGAAATAATGCCTCGGATTTTACCTTCTTAGGGTCGCCGATAATGACGGCCTTGCCGCCACCGAGGTTGAGACCGGCAACTGCGTTCTTGTAGGTCATCCCACGCGACAGGCGCAGTACATCAGTCAGGGCCTCTTCGTCGGAGGCGTAATCCCACAGACGACAGCCACCTAAAGCGGGACCTAGAGTAGTATCATGTATGGCAATGATCGCGCGCAGACCGGTCGCTTTGTCCTGAACGAAGACTACTTGCTCATGGCCCATGTCGCCAACTTGGTCGAACATCCCCATTGTCGATCCTTCCTGCTTACAGAATTGCTATAATGAAACTAACTCTTAGCCCAGATGAATACAGGTCCATTAGCTACTACGCAACGTCCAGTTTAGGGGATGCGATGACGCAGCAATTCAGGCTTGATTGCCCAACCATATCCAACATTCCAGTTACTGGCAAGATGCCGTCACCTTTGGGATTTTGGTTGGCCGCGTGGCTAATGGTCGCGTTCTTCGGTGGATCCGGAGTGGCGTGGTCTTTGCCGGTACCTATAGCCTGGGACGTGCCGCTCGAGCGCGGCGAGACGTACGATCTCGAGATCGCTGATAGTCCAGGTTTCAGCAAGACTTTACTGCACTCGGCGGTGAAAGGGTCGGGTTACATGTGGGAGGCGCCGAGCGAGGGCGTCTATCACTGGCGCTTGATGCGATCCAGCATCAAATCGGCGTCTGCTGTAGATTCTGAAGTGAGCGCTCTTGCCTCCGGTTCCTTCGTGATCATTGACCCAGGCGTCAAAAGGGAGCAACCGGCACGCATCAGCTGGGACCCTGCAGCTGGCGCTGACCGCTATAAAGTTTATGTGCAAGAGGGTTCCGCTAAACAACGAATCATGACAGTTACGACTCCTTTTCTTATCCCGACGAAAGCAGACGTAGCGGTTATGTACGAGGTAGTCCCATTCTTTAAGGATGTCCGCACCTCGCGTAGCTATCAATTGACGCCGAGTTTGAAGCTGGCGACAGGAGTGCCGCCACCACCACCGCCACCACCGCCGCCTCCCCCGGTACCGCCGCCACTAGTAAAAACAACGATTCTCATCGGTGACCAAGACGTACAAAAACGCCGGCGTCAGCTAGTGTTCCTCTTTGGCGAAGGGCTATCGGAAGATATGAAATTTCAGAAGCTCGCCACGCAGGTCGAATCTAAGACTGAGCAGACGGGCGGTGGTATGGGCATCTGGCTTAATCCGGTGGGAGGTTTGATTTTGAGTGGTCTGGCTGACTACCATGAGCATCAAGACGATACGGCTTTAATGCCGGCCAATTTAACTACCACTCCTACAAGCGGGAGTGGGTTAAGTGTCGACCAATCACGGTTTGGTGCTGATTTTAGTGTTGGCTACAATCTCCTAAATTTTTTCGATGTCGAACGTGTTTTGCTAACCGTCTCGGCTAGTGTCGCAGTGACTCAGTTACCAGTGGTACAGAGAGACTACGCGATCAATTCAGATGCGCGTTTACCGCTAAATAAAGATAGGTTTGGTCTACTCGGGGGCAGTGCATCGCTGGGTTACCTTGGCAACTATTTTGGCGTGGTCGTTGAAGCTGGAGCACTGGGCGAGAACAGCCGCCAAGGACGCTATAACTTTGGGCGTGTCTGGCTCGAGGCTTATCCGATGGATGGCCTAGCTATCGAACTTGGCGCTTTTGGCCGCCAGCAAGAAGCCACGGTTTGTGCCAGCGACCCCGCACAGTGCCTATTCTACGGCCAGAGTCGGACGGAGATCTTAGAAACCGGAGTGATTCTTGGCATTGGCCACGTGGTGCGCTAGTTGTGGGGTCAGGCACTCGCTGTAACCATATGAAATCGTTTTGATAATTTAAAACGCAGCAAGAATAGTGTGTGTAGTTTCAGTAGCTTAGCGCCGGTGCCTGACCCCACCCTGCCCACCCGGATAAAGATGGACTTTCGTCGCAATCGGGTATAGTTATCGCCGCTTGGTGCAAGAGGTGACAACATGACCCAATCCGTTGAAAACTTTGACATTATTGTGGTGGGCGGAGGCCATGCCGGCTGCGAGGCAGCATTGGCCGCGGCGCGCAGTGGCTCGAAGACCCTACTGATCACACAATCCATGGACCGACTCGCGGCGATGAGCTGCAATCCTGCCATTGGTGGCACGGCAAAAGGTCATTTGGTCAAAGAAATCGACGCCTTGGGTGGCGAAATGGGCAAAGCGATCGACGCTACTGGTATTCAGTACCGGGTCCTTAATCGCAAGAAAGGCCCCGCAATTTGGTCGTCGCGCGCTCAAGCGGACATGGACCTATACCGGCGCTACATGAAGCACAAACTGGAGCAAACGCCTGGACTCCACCTGCGTCAGGATAGCGTCGAAGGCCTTTTGGTAGTTCCGGGTCAAGACGGCGAGCGCGCCCAGATCCGTGGCGTCGAGACGAAATGTTTCGGTAACTTTACTGCCAAGAAAGTCGTGATCACTAGCGGTACGTTCCTTAATGGACTCATCCACATCGGGATGATGAAGGTCGCAGCCGGGCGTGCCGGTGATGCGCCTTCCATTGGCTTAGCAGAATTCATCCGCGGCTATGGCTTTCGCGTTGGTCGCCTAAAGACCGGTACCACGCCTCGTCTTGATGCGCGCACTATCGATTGGGATCAACTCGAGGCGCAGCACTCTGACGAAGACATCATCCCCTTCAGCTTTTCTACAGATCGGATCTCGCAGCCTTTGTTGCCATGCTACATCACGCACACGAATGCAGAGACGCATGCGGTCATTCGCAAGCATCTGTCACAGTCTCCGCTTTATAGCGGTGAGATTGTTGGCGTGGGGCCGCGCTACTGTCCATCAATAGAGGATAAGGTTGTTAAGTTTCCGGATCGGCTCGGTCATCAAATATTCCTTGAGCCGCAGGGATACGACACTTGTGAAATCTATCCGAACGGAATCTCCACGTCGCTACCATTAGAGTGTCAGTTGGAGTTCGTTCGCACCATCCGCGGTCTCGAAAAGGCGGAGATTATCAGGCCTGGATATGCGATCGAGTACGATTTCGTGGATCCGACAGAGCTCGGCGCGACGCTCGAAACTAAACGCGTCGAAGGTCTTTACCTCGCAGGCCAGATTAACGGCACTACGGGTTATGAAGAGGCGGCGGCACAAGGCTTGATTGCCGGTCTCAATGCTTCGTTAGCAGCGCAGAATCGTCCCGCCATGGTGCTGGCGCGGTCCGATGCATATATCGGAGTGATGATTGACGACTTGATCACCAAAGGCACGCAGGAACCATACCGCGTGTTTACCTCGCGAGCAGAGCATCGTTTGCATCTGCGCGAGGACAATGCCGACATCCGTTTAACTGCTAAAGGGTACGAAGCTGGTCTAGTGACACGCGCTGCGTACGATGCCTTTCGGCAGCGCGAAAATGAATTAATCGAGGCGTTGAATTTTGCCCGTACGACTGCCTGCGGTGCATATTCGTTGCCTGCGGATTTGTTCGAAGCCAAAGATAACGGTGGCACAAAGTTAGCTGCATTACTCCGTCGCCCCGAAATCGAACCGACGACCTTAGTAGCGTATATTCCAGAGTTTGAACGCATGCATCCGCAAGTACTGCGGCGTCTCGGTATCGAACTGAAGTACGAGGGTTATATCGCCCGTGAGCTTCGCTCGATTAAAGACGAAGCAGACCTCGATCGGATTCGTATCCCAGCTAACTTCGCTTTTAGCGATCTGCCTGGCCTTCGCCGTGAGATCGTTGAGAAGTTGACCCGGCAACGCCCGGAAACTCTTGGCCAGGCATCGCGGATTAGTGGAGTTACGCCGGCAGCTTTGCAGCTACTGCACGTGTTTTTGCGTCAGCGGCCGGCTACTGCGGTGGCTCAGGTGACGCCCTTATCTTAAGTATGCGCATCTGGTTGCGCCCTGTACAGGGCGTGATAATCTGAGCGGACGATCAAGTTAGCGCGGAGTTTAACGCGATGAAGCAGTATTTGGATTTAGTCCGTGATGTTTTAGCACAAGGGTTTGATAAGACCGATCGCACCGGTACTGGCACCTTTTCGGTATTCGGGCGCATGCTGCGCTTTGATTTGGGTGCCGGGTTTCCGCTACTGACCACTAAGAAGGTGCACTTTAAGAGTGTTGCGCACGAGCTCTTGTGGTTCTTGCAAGGTACAGATGACACATCTTACTTACAAGAACATGGCGTCTCCATTTGGCGTGAATGGCAGACCGAGCTGACTAAGCCGGACGGCAGCACCTACCTAAGTATTGGGCCGCTTTATGGGGTAAATTGGCTCCACTACAAAGACCCAAACGGTGGCGAGATTAATCAAATTGACGCGGTGATCAATGAGATCAAACAGCGTCCCGATAGTCGCCGTTTGGTCGTTAGCGCGTGGAATCCAGCCACACTGCCAGATCCATCTCTGTCCCCTCAGGATAATGTACGGGCAGGTAAAGGCTGTCTGGCACCGTGCCATGCTTTTTTCCAATTTGTCGTCGAGGGCCGCAAGTTGTCTTGCATGCTAACGCAGCGTAGCGCTGATTTGTTTTTAGGCGTGCCGTTTAATATCGCTAGCTACAGCTTGCTGACGCTGATGATAGCGCAGCAAACTGGACTTGAGCCTGGTGACTTTATTTGGAGTGGCGGCGACGTTCACATCTATAAAAATCACCTGCAACAAATTGAGCTGCAGCTGACACGCGAGCCGAAAAGTTTACCGACGCTTCAGATCAAGCGTAAGCCAGAGTCGATTTACGATTATAAAATCGATGATTTTGAATTGCTTGGCTATGAGCCGCATCCCGGTATTAAAGCACCGGTGGCGATTTAGTCGTTTGGATGATCGTCGTTTAGGGACTCTCGTTTTAAAACCCGATAGCTTACTTCACCTCTAGTTTTTCTGGGGATAAAAGTTTTACTTTTGTCCTTAATTCCTTCCTGACAGCTAGATCTAGCGTTGCGAAGATATCTTGAATTTGATCGCGCTCCCGACGTGGAGTGTGACCTTTTAACCATATAAATTGAGGATTCAGCTCGTCACAAAAGGCGAAGAATTCTCGATATAAATCACTATTGGAAAGTGGGGTACCACGCCGCAGACTTTGGAATTGTCTGGCCTCTA
>CAIWTN010000167.1 GCA_903915625.1 uncultured Pseudomonadota bacterium
CGTGCCAGTAGGAGCAGATGACGAGGCATTGGTAGTGCGCGCGACTGGGTATGTACCGAAGGAAATCCTGGTCCGCGGCAAATCAATGGAAAGCCAGGTCGATGTGTACCTCGACGAATCAGATTAATGATTTATAAAAAAGGATCGAAAAGTATGCACTTACAACGATTAGGTTCGAAAAAAATACCCATATCTCCTGCATTTTTATTACTGTGTATAAATTTGATGTCATGTGCCACTACAGAGGCAAAAGTACAAGCTACCATCGTTAATCCGCAGAGCATTGAGGGCCTATTTCAGTCCAAAGATGATGGTAGTGTCTGGAGAAATTTCGTCGACTCTCTTGATGAAATTGAGAAAGAGAAGCGCATCAAAGATGGGATACAAACTCGGGATAAAATAAGCGTCCTGTTCTCCGCCGAGCAAGCTACTGGTATCTTCAAACAAATGTGTAAAGGAGGTAAACCGGTCAAGGGCGTCCGTCACCAGGTTACCTATATTGTACCGAAAATTTCACCCGGATTAGCATTGGATAAGGCCGGGAAGGAAATAGAAAAGAACCAAAAACTAATGCGGACCTACATCAGTCATTTCTACGATCTGATGATGTACAGCGATGGACAATACCTCGATAGGTACGTTGGCTACCATGCACAAGATGGACTTGGAGAGCCAAAAGGATTTCCTGTGTTTTTGAGTCCCCATGATCAAAAATCTAATGTGATAGGCTTAAGCAAAAACCTCCGCTCGCTCACAGTCGACTGGCAGGGTATTGCCGCGCATGATAATAGTCTCTTGTTTCCCGAGGGTAATCTGCCGGTCGTACTTATGTCCGGGGTCGCACCCAACAAAAAAGTACTCATGACGTCAGTTGATCAAGAGAATTTTTTTTTCCGGGATCAGATCAATGTAGAAGGTGGAACAAAAGAGGTTCGGCGTCCTCCTCTGGACCTTTATGAATTCATACCTGCTGAGCTGACTGCAATTGGCGAATATTATGCGCTGGTAGTAAGTGATGATGAATATGATTCATGGAAAAATCTCGCTTATCAGCGAACATCTGGCAATCTTGCGGGTTCAGTGCCATCAACATCACCGAGCAAACCAATGCCCGCATCTGAACTACTCGAAAGGCGAGACACTATAATGCGCGCTTACTTAGTTGCTAACACTGCAATCAAAGAGTCAGTTGGATCGGATGGACAAACGTTTGAGTTTCAGCTTGAGCTGAATACTGAGCCGTTGTGCCGTGCTGCTAAACCGGTGAAAAGTTTGCAGAGTAGTTAATGTCGGTTCAACCGGTTTATTCTGATTTTTCCCGTGACTATAAATATGTCTATTTTCGGAGATACTAATAAAGCTCTTACCTCTCCCCTCTACCCATTTTAAAGTCATAGCAAACCCGGTCGATCACCTTGACCGGCCCTGACCCATTGGGAAGTCGTAGCTCTAGTCCGTTTCTCGGGAGTCACCAATCGCCACTTGGATTTCGAATCTCCTCGGGCGCTTGTAGCCTCAGGAGTGCGACCGCGATGGGCCTCGGTGCTAAATCACCTCGAAGAATCTCCTTGGTAAGCAGATTGACGACCTGAAAGGATAAATCGAGATTTTTGGAAAAATAACAAATCTCGAACTTTGCGGGCACAACCGACTATAATTGAAGATGCCAAGAGAGCAGGGGAGTTTCGTCCCTAAAGTGGCCGTAGGAGTTCGTAGCGGTAATGACCAAATTAAGAACTATAGCTATTGCCCTGATTTTAGGGACCGCTGTGATGTTGGTGTTTGGTCGCGGCGGTAGCTTCCCGTTTCTCGCGCATTGGGATGACGAATCTAATATTGCGAAAAATGCGGCCGTAGCCAACCCATCATGGGAGAGGCTAGGTGAGCTTTGGCAACGCCCGAATCTAGGTCTTTATGTTCCTGTTACCTACACCGCTTGGGTGGGTGCAGGGTATCTGTCACGTCAGATCGCTGCGGATAGTCTCACTGCGGCCCCAAAGCCAATGGTGTTTCACTGGCTCAACATAAGCTTACACTGGCTAAATTGCGTTATCCTCTACATTTTGCTCAGGAAGTTAAGCACCGAAAGCAAAGGCGTCCCGAGTGAAGTGGCGGCACTTATGGGCACTCTATTATTCGCCTTGCATCCATTGCACGTTGAGCCAGTAATCTGGGTGTCTGCCACCAAAGATGTGCTGGGAGCGAGTTTCTATGGATTGACACTACTTGGCTTTTGGCAATGGTTACAGGCCAACGACCGACCGGGCGCGTGGCGCTGGTACTGGGCGACTCTCGTTACAGCGGCACTAGCCATGTTAGCCAAGCCTGCATCTGTTACTCTCCCAGTTGCGCTGACCGGTGTGACGGTGGCGATGGCAGGCCTTAGCCGTCGTCGGAGCATTGGGCTGCTGCCTTTTTGGCTACTTGCATTGGCAGTAGTGGTTTTAACAAAATATCTGCAGCCCGCGGAGATTGCGGTGTCCCTGCCCATATGGCATCGGATTGTCGTCGCATCGGATGCGTTAGTTTTTTATTTGGCTAAGGTTTTGCTACCGAGCAGATTAGTCGTGGACTATGCGCGCACGCCCGAGTCGGTATTAAGTCAGCCGTTCACCTATGTTGAAATGGCTGGTTTGGCGGTATTCATGTGGTCTTGTTGGCGGTGGCGTCGTCGCGGTGGTGCTTACATTGCTGGAGCCTTAGTTGCTTTCGCCGTCCTCTTGTCGCCAAATTTAGGTCTGGTTGGCTTTACTTTTCAGCGGATCTCTACTGTCGCGGATCGCTATGCGTATTTGGCTTTAGCTGTGCCGGCTTGGCTGTTGTCATCATGGTTGGAGCGAAAGTCGGCGCGGAGCTACTGCTTAGTGGCCGTTTTGTTGGCCTGCTTAGCAGTTAAAAGCTATATGCAGGTTGCTATTTGGCGGGATGGCGCAACCCTGTTTGGTCACAGCTTGGCGCTCCAGCCAAATAGCGCAATCGGCCACTTTGTCGCTGGGTCTTTTGCTTTGGATAACCATCAGACCGCCCCAGCGATCAGCCACTTTAAAGAAGCGCTGAGGCTCAGTCCGAATTTGGAGCGAGCTCAGAATGGGCTCGGCATGGCCTATATTGAAAGCGGCGACTACGATCTAGCGGTGGCGCAGTTGCAAGCACTGCAACCACGAACGCCGTGGTATTTTTTAGCGAAGACCAATCTTTGCGTCATCCATTTGCGACGAGGCCTCATGCCACTGGCACTTCAAGAATGTCAGGATGCTGCGCGGGGTGATCCCAGTTGCAGCGAGTGTCTGCTAAATCTTGGGGCAGCCTATGGCCAAATGGGTCAATACGGCGATGCGATCACTAGTTTCCGTTCCGCGTTGAGCCAGGAGCCTTCTAGGCGTGATGCCTACATCAATCTTGTGATTGCATTCGCCGCGACTGGTGCTGCTACCGAGGCGATCCGCGAACACAGGCATGTAATTACTCTGACTCCGGCCGGTCAGGATATCCCCCTCGCCGCTATCGATGCGGTGATGGCCCTAAATCTAGATAGTTTGGCCGAACGTCTCTTGCTTGAGTCCTTGGCAGCTAGAGATGCGCAGTCCTCAATCTACAGTAGGCTCGGAGTGCTGATGACTAAACAAGGGAAAAAAGATGAGGCGGGTGAGCATTTGCGCACGGCCCTGCGCCTAAATCCCACCAATCAGGAAGCGATTCAGGCCATGGGTCATTTGGATTAGGGATGAGCCCCTGCTTCATCTGGGGCCCTTGCAGCCCAATTTATTAGGTAGCACACGCACCGAGATCCCAGCGAAGTTAGCTGATCCCAAAATGCGTACTAACATCTCTTGAATATTGCATTATCTACTAACGCCCATCACGCTTAAATTGGCTGTTATAAGTGCCGCCCCACTAAGCTGCATCCCACCCTAAATACAGAGCTCAATCCTCTCTACCTCAGACGCTGCGATCTCATCACCCGACCTATCATACAACCGCGTAGTCTCGGCATTAGCATGACCAGCAATCTGCTGCGCCTTATCGAGGGTGCCACCAGCTTTGCGGTATAAAGTTATGCCGGTGGCCCGAAACGAGTGATTTGAGATCTTATCGCCAAGGCCAGCTGACTGAGCAGCGGTCTTTACCCGCTCCAGCGCGGAAGCTCGCGTCATAGCCCGCCCCGTCACTAGTCCCGTGGATGCATCAGTCGACTGGAATATCCAAGCTTTCTTCTCTTTCACTCCTGCGGCCTCAAGATAATCACTCAGCGCCCGGTCCGCGGCATGATGTAGCGGCACTTCGTGGAAACGTCCGCCCTTTTCGTGCAGCCTTAGCCAAGCCCGGCCGGACTTTCGATGGTAGTCCTCAAACCTAGTCGCAAGCACTGCAGAGATGCGCGCAAATGAATAGAGCATCACACTAAACAACGCTCTATCCCGCTGACCAATAAG
The DNA here is from genome assembly GCA_903915625.1 of uncultured Pseudomonadota bacterium. Lineage (GTDB taxonomy): Bacteria > Bdellovibrionota_B > Oligoflexia > Oligoflexales > CAIYRB01 > CAIYRB01. Next base: position 4,434 of record CAIWTN010000167.1, read on the forward strand.
GGTCGATGCGTCACATGCCGCAAGCATGGCGACTGCCTCGTCTTGGTCTAGAACAGGAGTTTTACCCTTGGTGAGTTTGTAACGTGGACCTTTCACCGGAGCGGCGGGGTTAAATGGTACGATGCCGCCGGTTGCTAGGTGATCAAACAGACAGCGTATGGCAGCTAGGTGCTGCTTTATAGTTAGCGGAGATCCTGGATGATGCTCTATGTAGGCCGATACAACCATCGGGGTGACTTGAGATAGGGTCACCCTCCTTTCTTGGCACCAGTTAAAGAAAGCACCAGTAGCATAGCCGTATGCCGCTCGAGTGTTGGGATTGCGGATTGTCACGAGAAAGAAATCGAGGAAGCGTTTTTGCGCTGCATCTCCCGCCTCAAATATGAGGGCTGGAAGGACTACACTACCTTGAGCTCCGAGAATAAGGTCACTCAATTCCAGTCTCCGAAGACAATTTTATTTACTGCACCTACAAAGTTTAGAAAACTAAGACTCATCAATTGGCGATTCATCTATATTTTATTCGACTAGACCCCACCTTCCAATTCCGAATAATCGCAACAACTTCCGCCGGTAGACACTGATCCATTTTAGCGATCTTATCATTCGAAATGATACCTGCCTGACGGCCAGCCACAAACGCTCGCCGAACCTCCTCTTCGTCACGGTCAAGAGCGCCGAGTAAATCCGCTATGGTTCGTATAGGTGACGTGACTAGCAGCCCGTCGATAGTCTCCACCTCAGTGGAAATATCATAGGTGCGAATTACTTCGACTCCTGGAGGAAGCTCTGCACGTTTACGCAAGCGACCCTCTATAAGAACTTGAATGGAGTCTGGCATGAAATTACCGAGTCCATGAATTCGCGCCGCAGTCTCCAGGCCGAATATTCCCCCGTGGCTGCCGTCCCGACGCCGAAAGAATAAAGATGTAATATGCAGATCAGCGTCTGAGCTTAACGGCTCCGATGCCAGTCGAAAAATCCCGCGTCGCACCCTCTCCCATCGGCCATCGGCGGCGAAGCGGAACTGGTTGGCATTGTCGAAGCCGATGGCTACCGCCTGAGCCGCAGTGAAGTAGCCTCCTTGCTGGCGAGCCAAATCGGTGAGTGAAATTCGCTTTTGATCAAGGTCTCGACCCAATCTAGGCTCCCATTCTGTAGACCGTCGAGGTTACCACAAAAAGCGACACATTTACCATCAAAGTGATGGTAAATGTGTCTATGTGACATCCGATTAGCGAAGGATCGTTGCAAAGTTTCGAATAAACACCAGAATCAAAAAGCCATTGGCTCGTTGACAATTAGGCAGACTAGAAATCGCCCCCGAAGAGCTTGAAGGCCGCAACCAAGGCAGCGCCCTATTCAAGACCATGTTTCTGGCATTCCGCGCAGCTGGTGCCACTGACTGGAAGACGCAGCTCCAAATCGCCTTGGATCATTCTAACTATTAATCTGGTTTTCTTTTCCATGGATCACCAGGAATACCCGGAATTATTTTGGATAAAACTTCATCGACGGCAATCTTGGGGTCGTACTTCATCCCCGCAGCAATAAGTTTCACCATGTCGCCCATAAAGCGCGTGTCAGCCCGTTTAGTAAGAAGATTTTCTTCAAACTGAGCCCTGCTTATTTTTACTCCTTGATGAGCGATATACTGCTGAAAACATGTGATAACCTCGTTCCAGGCAATCGACTCTCTCGTCAATGCTTGATACAGATCGAATAAGTCTCGCCCTTTACGCCTTTGATAAAGAGCCCTCAATTTTGTTCCCAATAGCTCTTCGAGCTTAAAGGTCGTTATTTTGGCTTTGGCCTCAAACCAACGTGAGTGGACTCCGTAATCATGCCTTTCAAGAGGGAAGACACTAAAATGCTCCCTAGAGTTAATCTCTATTTTGAGGCGCATTGTCACAGAAGGAGGAGTCTCGGATTGAAATCGGTATAAAAGTGTAACTGTGCCGTCCGCAAAATCGCGTTTCGGCTCACCCAACCAGCTATCAAGTTGGCTCCGTAGTTTTGATACTAGAGGACCTATCGGCTCGCCTTTTAGCTGCACCAAATCAATATCCTCAGAGTATCGGGATGCTGGGGTGAAGAAGAGTTTATGAAGGGCCGTACCGCCACGAAAAGCCAGCTTCGTGGCAAGCTCCTCGTCAGAGAAGATTTCCACCAAAGCTCTTGAAATAACCAAGTCCTGCTCAATCTGTGATTCGGAAGGCCAGGGCGCGTGCTGTCGCCATTCAGTCAGATATGCTTGTGGAATCAAAGTTCAGGCTCCACATCGGTGTTAATTGCTAGCATCCAATCTCGGTTCTTTGGAGCGTCTTTCACTGTAGTACCTGATGCCAGCGGGGCTATTCGCACATTGGCGTCCCGGACTAGCGGTCTTAAGGAGTCAGCCACTTCCTTTTGGCCTACAACCTCCAATAGGTACCCCAGTCGTTGGACCCATGGGAGCGGTACCAAGTTGGCAGTATCGGCCAACATACCAGGATGTAGCTTGGCTCCTAGCTGTGACAGCAAGGTTGCGACGTAGTCCAACCCACCGGCCCTGTTTACGTAGCCGACAAGGTCAAGCGCAGTGAGCTCCGCCGAAGAAATCCTTAGACGCCCCGCCTTTGTATTGACCAACGAAGTAGGACCCAGCAACTCGTGTTTAGCTACAAATTCAACCATGACCCTACCGCAGTTAATCGGACGCCGATTTAGGGTGGTCATCACTTGAAATCGCATTGGCTGTTGAGGCGCGACACCATGGTATTGAGCAGCAGTAAGAAGCGCCGCATAGTAAGGCTGGCCGATGTGCTCCATCAGATCCGGCACGAACTGGTCCGCGGGGAGACAACCCAACGTTCTATACTCAGGCGGAAGGACTAGGAAGAACCCTCGACATGGCATAACCACGTCGCCATTCTTAGCAAGGCGACGTAATGCCGACCGGGCTGCAACGGATGATACCCCAGCAGTATTTTCCAGGTCACTTGTCGTGAAGTGGTAAATCCCACGACTGGCCAGATCCGTAACAAACTGGCGAGCTTTAAGTTTTGGTGGTTGCGAGTTCACCTTCATAAAGTACCGAAAAAAGGCGCATTCTGCAAGTACAATGTCAAATTTGGCGAACCCGCCGTACATGCCTAGTCTTTTTGTATATTTACCCACCATCCTGGAGTGTTACGCCCAGGAGGCTTAACATAACCCTTTTTATGTAAAGTTATGGCCAGTCATCACCATTACACTTCTAGGCGAATAACACCACAGCCACGAAGCACATATTTCAATGTGAATACAAATACTTAAAATAAATATTGTGGAATACATCATAATTACGTAATATCGTAATTACACCAAAGCAGCTTACTGAAGACGAGCTGCGGTCAAAAAAATCACTTAAGAAAACCGGAGAGATGCAGATAAATTTATTGCTTGAACCAATAAAATGGAAGCTAGGCCGTGGCAAAACTGCGAAATCCCAACAAGCAAACGACCGTCTTAACGCTAGAAGAGAAGCTAGCTGCAATCGGCGTTATGACTGCCACCCAGCAGCTTAGCTCGGAAACGATCGCGTATGTGGACCTAGAAGAGACCCTCGCCGATGCCATAATCTCATTCGCAGAAACGAGCGACGAGCAGCGCTGGCTAGGGCCTGGTTTGGCGTGGGTGGACGTGCACGGGGCCACAGTCATCATTGAAAAGCTTACGAAGATTTTAAAAAGCCGAGCGAGTCACGGCAGTAATGTTGAGTTTGCGAGCCTACTCGCAAGCTTTGCGCTTCAGCATGGCCATAAGCGCTGGCGCACGCTTAAGAGTTTGGCCCCAAATTTCCCCAGGTTGATAGGCCATCCAGATCTTGCTGCCTCGCTAGTAAAACTTCGCGGCGATGAAGAGTGGTCCCGCGACGTGAACTTCATTATCCCTAAGGGTAGCGTGCTCCCGCAGAGAAAGTGGACCCTGTCACAGACTTCGCTGGCGGCTCTCAATCCACAGTACAGAAATCGACTCATCTACGGGGCCCAGTGGCGGGCCGATATCATCACGGCAATTGACCGCGGTGCCAGGACACCATCAGAAGCGAGTAGGGCATCCGGAGCTAGCTATGAGCCGTGTCACCGAGTCTTTAGGGAACTGCAGGCAGCCGGAGTTGTTGCTGCGAAAACTGGCTAGTGTTTTGGACTAGAAGGATTTTCAGAACGGGTGTCTCGAACGAATACCCCGCGTTACTCTGGCAAAAATTCCGGCGTTAATTAAAAAACGGTGCCATGCGAATTGGAGAATGGAATGCGACCCGGCATAAGTGAAGAAGATGTCAAGTCAGCCGTAGAATCACTAAAATCTGTCGGCCGGGCAGTATCGATCATAGCCATTAGAGAGAAACTCGGTGGAAGGGGCAGCTACAGCACTATCAAGCGCCATCTGGATGCCTGGAAGTCGGCGGATCCATCGACAGACGGGTCCACCACCGAATTTCCAAAGGAACTACTGGCCAGCCACAGCGAAGGGCTCACCTTAATCTGGCACACTGCGGTCGCTAAGGCTCGCGAGATGGTTGCTACCGAATTAGCGGATCAAGCCCGCCAGAACAAAGAACGAGAGACAGCGCTCACTGAAGCCCTGGAGGAAATTAAATTGCTCGAAAGATCCATGTCCGAGCGTGACGACCACCTCAAAGATGCCGACATCAAAAGACGCCGGCTCGAAGATGAACTGGTCGAAGTACGGACTGAGCTATCTTCAACTAAGACCCACTCCCTTGAGATAAAGGCCGCTTTGGAGTCTGCAAATGATAGGGAGAGTAGGGCGAATGAACGGGCTGAAACAAACGCAGCTCTGTTAACAGAATCGCGCAATCAGCTGACCGCAGCACGAACCAGCCTTGAGCAGGTAAAAACGGCAAAGGCCGAAGTCGAGGCTAAGTATGCTGGGCTTCAAGCCCAAATCGGCATCCATCTTGAAACAATCGAAGCATCTCGCTTGCGCGACGAAGCCGCAGATTTGGAGCTAGCGACGATTCGCGAAAAATACGCAGCCCTAGAATCTGATCACCAGGCCAAGATCCTAGAACTATCCATTGTAACAAAGACGCTTCATGATCTCCGCGAAGGCGAAAGTGAGCTCAAAGATGCCCTGGCTAAAAGCCAAGCGAGCGAGCAGGAGTGGAGCACTAGAC
>CAIWTN010000168.1 GCA_903915625.1 uncultured Pseudomonadota bacterium
CACCGCGTTGTGCGCCGCCAGTATTGCTGGACCAAAACGATACTTGAATATCCACTGGACCTTCTACTGCCGCGCCACTTTGCTGCGTCAGTCGACCGGAGTAGCTGAGAGAATAATTTGCAGCCAGCGCGACTTCAGCCATCAACACCAAACAAAAACAAACGACAACAATATGCCGGACGACCGCGTAATTGATGCTGAAAAATGCTCGCCTCATTGGTGAACCCTAACCAAGCCTAAAGGCCACCTAACCCACTGATTCCCCTCTTTGTTCACACAAAGGTGATCGGTGCTCTGGGTTAAAAGTTGAGGGGAAAGTTTTTTGGCGAGAATTTGTTAAGAGTAGCGGGGTGTTAGGGGCTTACGGAGAGGACAATTCAGACCGTTAAAATAAAACTAAAGTGGCAAAAAAGAGCGAATCCACCCAGCACTCTCCCAATCGGGTGAGCGTGTGACTGATCCGTCTCCCTATTGGGTTAGCGCCAGTGCCCGACCCGAAAATTCCGGAACATTCTAGTTACTGACTCTCATCGGTGTTAGCCACCGTTTGCGGTCACCGACCAATAGCCGATAGATCGGTCGTTAAAAATTCCCGCCACGGAACTGCCTCAATATTATCCGCTAGCTGCCGTCGTCTATCAAAGGGGCCAACCACTAACGACCGCGCTTGCGGATAATCAGCGCGAAAGGCGCGCAGTCCGTTGAGATCACCTGGGTCGAGGCGCGGCGTTGATTTTATCTCTACGGCAGCGAGCACAAGATCACCGCGACTCAGCAATAAATCAACTTCTTGCCCCGTGTTGGTACGCCAGAAGCTTAAAGCTAGGTCAGTATGGTCATAATCAAGTCGGGCCTTAATTTGCAGTGTCAAAAATTGCTCAAATCGCCGGCCACGCACGGCCGCAGGCAGCGGTGAGTGGAGTGTATGTGCGAGAGCATTAGTGACACCAGGATCAAACAAAAAGAACTTGGGATGCGCGACCAACCGCTTGCGCGCACTGCGCAGCCAAGGTGAGATTTTAAACGCCAGAAAGGTGTCTTCTAGGATCTGAAAGTAGGCTTGGACCGTTTTAACGCTTACGCCGCAGTCACGCGCGAAAGCACTGAAGTTGATAATTTCCCCATCGTTGGCTGCAGCAAGATCGAGGAATCTGGCAAAAGGCGCCAGGTCTTTGACTAGGCCCTCCATCGCTATTTCTTCGCGCAGATAGGTATCAACATAGGTCCGAAGAAACTCGACTGGATCCTCGTCAGCAGAGGGATTCCATAGCGCGGGAAGGCACCCTACCGTGAGAGCCCGCTCCAGGTTAAAGGCAGCGCCAAGCTCACGCTCCGTGAGAGGATAGAGTTTGTATGTGTAAGCCCGTCCGGCTAGCAGATTGCTGCCGCTTCGCCGGAGTTTTCGCGCACTTGAGCCGGTGAGCGCAAACCTTATCCCATGGTCCTCGATCAAATCGTGAACATCGTCAAGCAGAGCCGGGACTTTTTGGACCTCATCGACGATCACCAAAGCTTTTGGGTGGAGTCTAACATGGGCCAATACTTCCGCATGAAAGCGACCTGGTTCATTTGCGTAACCCAGCGATACCCGTTGCGGTAAGAGATTGATGTATAAGTCCGCCGGCCGCAGAAGGGACTTTATTAGAGTCGTTTTACCGGTTTGGCGTGGACCAAACAGGAAAAAAGACTTTGATTTATGGGTGGTTAACTCTCTGTGTAGCATACTCCAAAATTGTAAAGCTTTTTTGGAGATGTGTCAACGGAGGCAAGACACCAAACTCGCAGCGGAGTTGCTTGTTTCCCAGCGGAACAAGTGGCCGTACACGAAGCCCAACCTCCCGTCGATGTGGTACAGGTTGCCGAGGTGATAATTTCGTAACCCATTGAGATGTTACCCCCGCCCAAATCCAGGCGTTGGGTCGGCGCTGTCGTCCCAATACCGACGTTGCCCAAAAATCAGGTACATGTCGTTGGACGCCATGGCACACGATTGATAAAAGACGCCGCGATGACCATAGGAGGATTCCATGACCCAAGCGGTGCAGCATGTCGGAGTCACGCGCAGCGGCAGGGCAGTACAGGTACCGATTTTCGGCGATGAGCCGAAACCAGAATTACCACCGGCGTGTGCATTGTACACACTGGCTGATCACTTTGACGACTATGCTGTGTTCGAAAATTTTTACTCTCAAGGGAACTGAGCCGCCATCCGGCCGACACTCGCGCGATAGATATATATCAGGGCATGAGTTCCGCCCACAGCGCAAAGCTCGATGACAACTGGCGCCATGCTGAGCGGTTGGCCCTTGGTCTAACGACGATTTTTGATATCCTGGAGCATGGCAAAGGTCTTACGGATGGTATCTTCAAAGACTAGATGCCAATCAAGCGCGAGAAAGGGAAACAAGATCAGGTTCGGATCAGGGTCCCCATCCGCGAGGAAATAGTGATTCCTTGGCCCTGAAACGAACCGATTCATGAACCGATCTGGCCCAACGAACGTCATAATGTGATAGGCAGGATCGCGCTGGACAAAGTTCAGCAGGATATCCTTCTTTCCGTTGAAAAATCCACCGCCCACGGTGTCCGGCTCTAGGCCGAGGCAAAGCAGTTCGCGCCAATCATTAAGCTTCCCGGTCCGCTCGCCAAATGCGACACCGTCGGTGTATCGCTCGGGGGATGGCTTGGCGGTGGCTCCCACGTTGATATCCTCACGTGATATAGAGTGGACTGACAGACAACTATCGGTGGAATCTCAAGCGTTCTTTAGCCAGCGGCCGATGCTGGACACGATGGGACCTTGGATATTAATGTTTTCAGGATATTCTGGCGTAGGGGAGCGTAGCTGGCATGCGATGTTCAAGTCGTTGCCTATCTTTCCGCGAGTTGATTCGGCCTCTGAAAATTCAATGAGTTGCAAGAAGTGCTCGACCCCATACCCTACCGCCGGGCCCGCAGACGTCTAAGGTAACGGCAGGACCGGTCGTCCCAATCCCAGCACCTGAACTGCTTGTGGACGTAACAGAAAGTGTTGCAGAAGAAGGATTCGTTGTCCCTATCACACGGTGCGCAGCGCTGTGTTTACTTTATTCATGTAATATAAATGCGCCCTGGGCTTACCTTATATTGGCGCAAACAACAGTGCAGTAAAGGATACCAGTAGATCCCGAGCCGTTAAAAGCCGCAACTTGATTGCCAGATATCCTTAATGGGAGCGCGGAACCAGTGGAGATGCCTCGCCAACATATTGAGCTTATAACGTATGCAATTGTTCCGGTGCAGGCCGTCGTATACACGGACCAAGCACCATTTGTTGTGCTTGGGATGGTGACGGCTTCGCTTCGTATTTGCAGACCCATAGCGATAGTGCCGCCGCCGAGATCCAATGTCTGAGAAGGGGCTGTGGTACCAATCCCAACGTTTCCAGCGTTTAATATGACACCTCCAGATCCCTCAACATCAAGCACACCAACTGGCGCCGTCGTCCCAATCCCGACGTTGCCGGCGTTATAGTAAGCCGTGCTACCGTTTTGCAGCCACTGAGCGGCGGGGCCTTTGGCTACGTTGAAGGCAAGACCGTTGGAGTAGAGGTTGGTGATAGTGTCGGCGCAATTAGATGTAGTTATATTCTCGTATTGGTTGAAAGTGCCGTTAGCATTGAATATAACGCCATACACTGCACCGGTAGCAGTGGCAAGTTTTGCTCGGTAGTAGTATGCGCCATTAGAGAATGGAAGGAATTCTGGGTAGAGAATAACCGTACCCCAGGCTGGATTGGTCACCGAACATTTAATCGCATCCGGCCAACCACTCACCATCGAGTTGTTAGAACCACTCGTAGCCGACGTAGTCTGAACAGATCCATCAGGGAACACGATACCGCCGGTGGTTGATTTGATCGCGCCGGCAACTTCGAGTTTGTTGGTTGGTGAGGTTGTTCCGATACTGACGTTGCCGGACATCCACTCAGATTTTAGTTAGCTCATCGATTCCTTGCCGCCATGGCACCGCGCGCACCGTGCCGATCATCTGAGCTACTGGATCCCTAGACAGAAGTAGGCACTGCGCACCAGGAAAATCCTGACTAAACTGAATTAGGGCGCTGGCATCATGTTCGCTGACTCGGTCGGTCGACTTAATTTCAACTAGACAAAGTGGCAAACTCGGTCTTTGCACGACCAGGTCAATCTCAACATCACGGTCAGTGAGGAGATAACCAAACTGCATGTCCAGATTTAGGCTAGCGTTGCGATGCACGATTTCTCTGATCACATGCTGTTCGAACAATTCGCCGAAGTAACTTGTGCTAGGCAAAGGCAATACCCGCAGCTGCTGCGCCAACGCTCTGACGACTCCGGGATCAAAAAAGTAAAATTTTGGCGCTTGCCGTAGGCGCTTACGCACCGACGAATGCCAGCTTTCGAGAAAAAAACCGATGAGCGTATCTTCGAGGATGGAGTAATAGGAACGCACCGTCTTGGCGTCGACGCCCACTTGCGCCGAGATTTTGGCAAAATTAATGATCTTAGCGTTCGACTGCGCTGCAATCTGCAAGAACTTACGAAACGGATCCAACTTGCGGATCAGCTGCTCGGCTAGCACCTCTTCCTTGAGGTACGTAAATGCATAGGCGCGCAGCTCGTCGTCGCGACCCTCTTCAGGTCCGGTCACAATACGTGGCAACGAACCCCAGCGTAGGGTGGACTCTATATCTTGGCCACTGTTAATCTCGGAGTCAAAAAGTGGGAAGAGCTGACGAACTACGGCTCTGCCCGCTAATAAGTTGGCGCCCCCGGCTTTCAACTTGCGAGCGCTGGAGCCAGTAAGTACAAAATGCTGCGGCACTCGGTCGTTTTCGATGAGACCATGGACGACATCCAGTAGCGCCGGAACCTTTTGGATTTCATCGATCACAACATGGCTATAATCGGACTCTAAAGCCAATACTTGCCGTCGTAATCGCCCAGGCTCAATCGCAAAGGCCTGCTCAACCTCAGGATCTAGCAGGTCCACCCACATCGTAGACGCCTTGGGAAAATGCTCTCGCAAGAGGGTGCTTTTTCCCGTTCCGCGTGCGCCGAAGAGAAAAAAGCTGCGTGAAGTCGGGATGTTGATGATTCGGTGGAACATACTCCCTAATTGTGGCGCAAATCAGGAGTATAGTCCAGTTGATTTTACGAGGCTATGGGGTCGGGCACTGGCGCTAAGCTAATGAAAGCCATAGATCTTTTGTAGTCATGTTTTGTGGTGTTCTAATGGTGTCGATGAGTTGCTAGCAGTGCCCGACCCCAAGACGTCAACGACAACAACGATATGGGTACGTGTTACTCATCGGGGCCCAGCCGTTAGAATTGCAAGATGCGCCAGACGTGTAATTCGCGAAATTGTGGGCACCATTCCAAAAAGTTAGACCGTCACCGTTCCATATGGCTGTGGCGCAGGACACAGCAATCGCCGCAGAGGCGCGGTATAGTTCCTGGGCTCGACACAAATGCTTACCAGCATTTTGGCATGCGATTTGCGCATCATTGGCACCAACTCCAGTGGTGTTGGATGAGTCAATACAATAGGCCACAAATCCATTACTCGGATCCGCCGGCACCATGGTCATGCCGCTTGGGCATCCCGTAATACCGGCCGACGTTGTCTGCGTCGTGCCATCCGGAAACTTGTAACCACCAGATGTAGATTTGATCGAGCCAGCAACTTCAAGAGCATTTGACGGCGCAGTCGTTCCGATCCCGACATTCCCACTTGCAATCAAAGTCGTAAACGCAGCACTACTCGGCGTCGTCGCACCAATTGCACCGGGAGCAGCCCAATTCGTCGTTGGCGTTGAACTCGTCCAAGTCGTTCCATTTGACATCAAAACATTGCCGCTTGCACCAGGAGCAACGGCAAGTGGCGCGCTAGTTCCGTTACCTAGCAGCACGTTATTAGCGGCAAGAGTTGTTGCACCGGTACCGCCGTTAGCGACCGCCACAGTGCCGGTTACATTAGCCGAGGTACCCGAGACATTACCGGTAACGTTGCCGTTTAGATTACCTATCACATTACCCGTTAAATTTGCTGTTACCGTGCCAGCCGCAAAATTACCGGACGCATCTCGCTAAACGATCGTAGATACTGTCATTACATTAGTTGCTGTGTTAGCCAATCCAGCACCAGTCGCACCATTTGCAGCAGTTACGCCCCCAACATTACCAACCACCGTCGCGCCCTGCGTACCAGTGACATCTCCAGCAAGCGAACCCGTGAATGATCCAGCCGAAGTAGCAGTGGATGCGTTGCCATTTAGAGTACCAGTGACGGTACCACTTAAATTTGCTGTAATTGTCCCTGCCGCGAAATTACCGGACGCATCTCGTTTCACTATTGTCGATGCCGTACTTGCATGGGTCGATGCGTTAGCTAAGTTAGCACCAGCAGCGACATTTGCAGCCGTTACCCCACCAACATTAGCAACAGTTGGATTAGGAAAGCTCCCACCCAGATCGCCACCGGCTACACCAGTAGGCGCAAGTCCTGATGCCCACCCCAAGGTACCAGATCCATTCGTAGCAAGGACTTGGCCACCGGTTCCATCTGATGACGGGAGTACCCATGTGGTCGATGCTGCCAGAGTGTCGGGCGATTTCAG
>CAIWTN010000169.1 GCA_903915625.1 uncultured Pseudomonadota bacterium
AGGCACAACTATGGATCGAAGTAAATTACAGATATTAGCGGCCGAACTGGACAAGGACATTAAAACTGAGGCGGATTTAAACGACTTATCCCGTGAGCTTCTCAAATAAACTAAACTACCGATTACATTCAGCATGTATCGCTGATGGAGTTATACAGAAAAGTTCGATGCACCAAGAATCACCATAAAATTCCTTCCATAGAACTTGTTCCAACGGTCTTAACTGGCTACCACCCTCTTGTCATTCATCAGATGATATCGGAGGTAATTGTCCGAGATTCATTCGACAAAAAATAGCCCCGAATTCGCAAGAATCGGGGCGATACGACTGAACGAATCTGGCTAATGACGCCGATATGGGTCAACATCACATTTTCCAGAACGGAGCTACTGGCCACTTAGGTGAAGGCTGCCTTTCATAATCCGCTAACAAACTGCCCACCGAAGACTATGCGCCAAGGTGCACATTGGACTTCATGAATTCTTTTTCGTCGTCTGCAATCGCATTGAACCACGCATTTTCCTGCCCAGGTTCCGGCAGAAAGCGGCCGTATTCGATCATCTGGTTCGGCGGAATTTCGTCGATGTGTAGCCAGACGTGCCTCTTTTCGACATTCATGACCTTAGCAACGTCATCCACAATCTTTGCAGCCAGTCGATGCTTCAGATCAACAGGTCGCCCCACGCGATGATGCCCGTGGATGAAGATCAAATCACCGCCCTGCTCTACGCCACCAAGAAACACATTGCCGGTCGGCTGCTCTTGGAAACTGATTTGGGCTAAAAAATGCTGCGTTCCCGTCAAATCCCGATGCGCGTCGGTGATGGCACGGGCAACCTCACCCTTCATTTCAGGACTCAAATGGCCAGCAGAGACATAAACCATATAGACGGGCATTCGGAATACTCTTAAATTAAACGGTCAGTGGCTTAAAAGCTTGAACGCCACGGCGGTAACATCGTCTCTTCTGGCGTTCGCATGGTCTAGAAAAGCAACTGCTAATTTTTCGTCGTTATATTCATCTTAGCCGACCTTAAATTGCTCTAGCGTGGCAAGCACGTCAGATCGATCGGACATTCAGGTGCTCCTTACTTCAAGTCATGGTTGCTAGCATGGTTCCACCAGGCTAAGTCAGAGTGGGCGCGGAGGTCTAACTCGAAGGTCCATGCAGAACGGTGCTGGTGTGCTAAGTGATAGTAGGTGCTAGCCACTTCCTCGGGTAGCAGAAGGCCATCGTTCTCCAGTCCCTTTTTCTCACGCAGCGCCTGAAAACGCTCGGAGCCGAGCATCTTGCCCAGGGTGTCAGGCGCGTCAACCGCGCCATCGATGACAATATGCGTTACGTGTATGCCTTTGCTGGCGTACTGGGCATTCAAGGATTGGCACAGCATGCGCCGGCCACCCATAGCAGCAGCGTGTGAATGTTGACCGGCGTTACCGCGCAAGGAGGCGGTGGCCGATGTGACAAGTAGCACACCTTTACCGCGTTGTTCCATTTGAGGAAACAATACTTGCGCCAACCGAAATAGGCCGAAGGTAGCCATTCGCCAGCCTATCTCGAATTGTTTGAGCGTGGTGCTGGCAAGACCCAGGTCGCCGATTTGTGCGCCTAGGTTAAACACCGCCACCGCAATGGGTCCCAAATTAGCTTCGATATGGGTGACCAGTTGCTCGATGCTGTCCTCTTCCACTGCATTGAGAATGAAGCCGCTGGCCGAGCCGCCATCGGCCTCAATCTCGACCACCAGCTTGTCCAGCCCGGCCTGATCAGTGCGGCGCGCCAGGCAAGCGTGGTAGCCCTCACGGGCAAAGCGCTTAGCGACATTGCCGCCTATACCGGCTCCGGCACCAAGAATTAGACATACGGGTTTTTTCATGTGTTGGTTCTTTTGTTGTTCGTCTTGATATTATGGACCAATCAGTTTAGAATGCAAGCATGTCTCGCCCCATTGAATTCGACCGTCCTCAAGCCGTGAACCGCGCACTAGTGCTGTTTTGGCGAAAAGGCTACCAAGCCACATCATTGACCGACCTGCTGGAGACCATGGGTATTGGCCGCAGCAGTTTTTACGCGGCCTTCAGAGACAAGCGCATCTTCTTTATTGAATGCATAGACTTGTTTTCCGATCGCACGCTGCACCTGCTGCAAGATGCCCGATCGCAGATGCCGCCGCTCGAAGCCCTAGAAAATTTCTTCCAACGCAACTTTGTGGGCATGAAAGGAACCGTAGAAAAAAAGAACTGGGGCTGCATGCTGGTAAATACCGTTTTAGAAATGGCGGCCGTCGATGACGCCCTATCCAAACATGCCAGTTACCACTTAAACAAATTGGAACGCGGTTTTAGAGACTTGTTAGAGGAGGCAGGTGCCTTACCCAAACAAGCCCAAGAACTGGCCGCCGTGCTGATGCTGTTTAACCAGGGCATCCGCGTGTCCAGCCGCCGCCGTTTGACTGATGCGCAGCACCTGCAATCCATTGACACCACCTTTCGTCTGATCCGAATCGCCCTCGCATGACCACTCATTTACCACCCAAACAATTCACCACCATTGAGGGTCATCGTCTCGCCCATATTGAGATTGGCCAAGGTGACCCCATCGTCCTGCTGCATGGCAACCCGACATCAAGCTACCTGTGGCGCGACGTCATGCCGCCTCTTGCGGAGCTGGGCCGAGTGATCGCCCCCGACCTCATCGGCCACGGTGACTCTGACAAGCTGCCTGTCAGCCTGGGGCCAGGCCGCTACACGCTAGAGGACACCTATGATTTATTGAACGCGCACCTTTCGGCTCTCATCGGTGAGCATCGCGTCACTTTGGTGCTGCACGACTGGGGCAGTGCGCTGGGTTTTCACTGGGCCCGCCTTCATCCGCAGCAAGTGCGCGGCATAGCTTACATGGAGGGCATCGTGATGCCCCTGCCCTCCTGGGACGAATGGCCCGAGAAGGCGCGCGGCATCTTCCAGGGCTTCCGTTCTCCGAAGGGCGAGGACCTGATACTCAAACGCAACTTGTTCATTGAAGGCGTGCTACCGAGCTCCATCCTTCGAAAGCTCTCGGACGAGGAGATGAC
>CAIWTN010000170.1 GCA_903915625.1 uncultured Pseudomonadota bacterium
CCAGGCCGAAGGCACCCATGCAGGTGGCGTGCATGTGGAAATGACCGGCAAGAACGTAACCGAATGCACCGGCGGTTTGCAGGCTGTTTCAGACGCCGATCTGAAAGACCGCTACCACACCTTCTGCGACCCGCGCTTGAACGCCGATCAGGCCTTGGAGCTTGCGTTCTTGGTGGCGCAGGAGCTGAAGGAAGAACAGGCGCTGCGGCCGAAGCTGGATGATGAGAGTATTGAAGCGGCGGAGTAATCCGCGCCACTGTCATTCCCGCGAAAGCGGGAAACCAGCTTGAACAAACGAGGCCCGGACGCGAAAAGCTCCGGGCCTAATCTTTCTGTCATTGGTTCAAGGTTAGCTTGACCATCAAGTGTTTTAAATTGCACACCCCTAAATTGAGTTTATAATTTAATGCAACTCAAATAAAGCGGGGGCAAAATCGTGTTGAAAAGAAAGTCTCATACAGTCCATTATCGAAGACTTTCTGACTTCACAAATTCCATGGCTGGAAAAACACTTGAGAGCTGCGTCAGAGACGCAATGAAAACAGTACGTAATGGCTCGCCAATTTCAGGCAAATGGCAAGAGCGTGCGTGGGAAGTACCACCCGACAAGTCTGACACTCTGCTAATGAACGTCTATCATGACGATGGCATAAGCTTTTTTGGGGACCTAACAATCTATACACTAGGTTTCATGCAGGCTTTGCTTCGAAGAGACAAAAATCTTCCAATGCTGCCTGTTGAGCAAAAGCCCCCACCTCAAGGAAGTGAATACATCCATTCTATGATGTATTGGATGGTCATAGGAAACCACGTCCTTGTATTGCAGAGTCGCTCTCTAACAACTAAAAATCTGGAGCAGTACTTAACTTGGCTACTTAAAGAACAAACTCGTGAAGTTCCTGCAAACACTAATATTACGCTTGATGCGAAATTTGACAAAGCCGAGGTTGGCGGGGACTTAGACGACATCAGTGAAATTGTAGTTGGTGGGACGGGCGTAAGGAGCTCGCATTTAGAATCTCAATTACACACCCAAGTGACCGAAGAGAACGTAGGAGTGGGAAGCCGACGCTCATGGGGCGAACGGGCTCTTCAAATAATCCGAGCAATCATGTCGAACGAGGCGGACGTGAAGGAACTGCTTCAGTCAATACCCGAGGGCGCTGACATAAACGTAGCTGTTCACATTGGCTACAAGACAAGCAAGCGAAAGCTAAGCCGAGCACCTATGCAGCATGCGCTTCGAAATCTCCCCGAGGGCGAAGTGACTGCTATTGGTAAATTCGGAAGGATGACTGGCAATGATATTCGATTAAGTTACAACGTAAGCGTTCTTTGCGATGGTAACCTATTAGACATGCAAGATGTGCGAAAAAAACTAAAATCAGCCTATGACTACTTCGTCGAGAATGGCAAAATCGAACCATGATAAAGCTATTTGTACGGTTTTTGAAACACTGGGACTTACTGTTGGCTGTAGCAGCAGCATCAATCGGCTATTTTAAACTTGAGCCCAACATTTTACACGATATCACCACTGAATTGATTGCATTTTTTAGCATCCAATCTGCTGTAATACTTCCCGCGATGATTTTCACCGCAGGTATTCTAAAGCCCGATGGCCTCGAAGTAGATGAGCTAGACCGGTATCATAAAGCGCTCAAGATGCAGATGAGATTTTGGGTTACATTGCTCAGCTTAGATTTCGTTGCTGTCGCTGCTTTGATAATAGGGAAGGGAGCCGATTGGAGCATAGTGGTTAACCTGCCTCACATGCCTCCAGTAGACATTAGCTCAATTTTGCCCGCAACAGTGTTCTTGGCGGGAACCCTTGCAGTAGTGAGGACAGCGCCATTCGTTCACGGTGTAATGAGCCTGTTGGATCTCAACAGCGACTTAGCAAAAAAGGCAATAATTCGGCGCAACAAACGAGAACTCAAGGAACACAACGCTAAGGCAACAACTGATGATTTTATATTGCCCGAGGGATATGGGAAAGTTGTCGAGCATGATTAGCCCCGCCTAATCGCCCTATTCACCGCACTCACCACCGCCCTTAAACTCGCGGCCACGATGTTCTTATCCATCCCCACCCCAAACAGCGTGGCCCCATCGGCAAGCTTGATTTCCACATAAGCCACCGCCGTTGCATTGGCCCCCGTGCCCATCGCGTGTTCACGGTAATCGGCCACGTCAAACATCAGCCCGCTATCCGCCTTCAGCGCCGAAACGAACCCGTCCACCGGACCGTTGCCGACACCTTCGATCACATGCGGCTCGCCGCCCGCCAGCACGCGCGCGGTGATGCGTTGGGTGTCGTCGTCTTGCGTTAAGGCCTTGTAGTC
>CAIWTN010000171.1 GCA_903915625.1 uncultured Pseudomonadota bacterium
ATCACTAATGGTATGGGGCTGCGAACCTCAAGTACCGGATTTAACCTGAATATTGATAGCTACAGCAATATCGCATTCCACACTGATACCGATCTTAATGAAGGTGGTGGAGCTGGTACAGAAAAATTGAGGATCACGACTACAGGCAACGTCGGTATAGGAACAGTAACGCCAACTCAACTACTTCATCTTTCGTCAGTCGCCGGTCCCTCGGCGCTCATTGATGCAACCCCAGGTTCCGGTCAGGCCGGGCTAAAAATGATTGCCGGAAGCGGTACAACCAATCGCGCCACGAGGATTGATTTTTTGAATGGTGTGAGCAGCACCACGGTCCCTCGTTGGACTATCTTGAACGACTACAACCAAAACGGAACCAATGATCTAGGTATTGCTGATTCATCTAGTGTACCGGTATTTACCATTCGCCAGGGCGGCAACGTCGGTATCGGCACTACGGCGCCGTCCTACACCCTGCATGTCAATGGCTCCGTGGCCGGAGTTGGCTCTTACGTTGCCCTCTCAGATATACGTTACAAAAAGAACATCCAAGATTTAGCTGATAGCCTTGCCAAGGTGCTGGCTATTCGTGGTGTTAGCTACAACTGGATGGACGAGAAGACATACGGAAGCGATACGCAGTTCGGGGTGATCGCACAGGAGATCGAGCAGATCGTGCCCGAAGTGGTCACCACCGGTTCGGACGGAGTTAAGCGGGTCAAATATAGTGACCTAATACCTCTGGTGATCGAAGCTTTGAAGGCTGAAAAAGTTAGCAAGGACGCCGAAATCGGCCGCCTCAAAGCCGAGGCTGCGCAGCTTAAGGCAAGGGCTGACCGCGCCGAGGTAGAGTCCGCACAGCTTAAAGCAGCTCTGTGTCATAAGTTTCCGGACCTGCCAGTGTGTGGGCAGTAGCTGCTCTTATATGTGATTAAGACGCCTGATCTGGATCAGCGGCATAATCAGGATACGAGTCGCAAAATGTCTTCCCTGCGGAAGACGCACTGGCGGCTAATGAGCATATCGCCAGCCGTTGGGGATTTGCTGCTGCCCGACGCGCTTCGCGCTAGGCATGGCCCGACACGTCATGCGCTAGCTAGGAAGACACGTCTGCTCAGCCGAGATATTTGCCGTAAAGCAGTTTAAGCTTTTCCCGTGTCGCCACAGGGATCAGATCTTTTTGTGTCATAATTGCGTGTTTAGCTGCGCTTAGGAGGGGGCTGTTCGAGGTCTCGGGTAGGAGAGCGGCCACGGTCTTGACGATGCGATTGGCCAACTCGCTGTTGGCGCGTAGTACTTCGAGCACCATATCGACGGTCACGTCGGCGTGAGTTTCGTGCCAGCAATCGTAGTCGGTGGCGAGAGCCAGCATGCCGTAACAAAGCTCTGCTTCACGCGCGAGTTTGGCCTCTGGAATCGCCGTCATGCCGATGACGGCTGGTGCCAAGGTCTTGCGGTAGTATTGAGATTCCGCGCGGGTCGAAAACTGCGGGCCTTCCATGCAGACATAGGTGCCGGTTGTATGTACCCGAGCGCCGCCATGCTTTGCGGCCTCAATGATCACGCCGCGCATTTCGGGGCAGAAAGGATCAGCGAAGGTGACGTGCCCAACAACTCCGTCACCGAAGAAAGTCGATGGACGATTGCCCTTGGTGCGGTCAAAAATCTGATCCGGTACCACCATGTCACCGGGGGCGATGTCTTCCTGCATGATCCCGCACGCGCTTACCGCCAACACATGCGTCACACCCAATTGCTTGAGTGCATGAATGTTGGCGCGGTAGGGGACTTCACTCGGTGTCAGGCGGTGGCCTTTGCCGTGACGCGGCAAGAAGTACACCGAGCGCCCAGCGACCGTCGCCTCGACGATCGGATCCGATGGGGCGCCGAATGGGGTAGTGATTTTGTGCTCGCGCAGGGGAGTGATGCCAGCCATCTGATAAACGCCGGAGCCACCAATGACTCCCAACTTAACCACTTGTGACATCACCTATCCCCTGGAACGCGCGAACGCTTCACTTTTTACCGAACTTGCTCAGCAGGTCATCCATCGTGAAGCTCTTTTCAGGCTTCGGCGCTGGTCTAGGACCAGTACGGTGCGGTTGACCCTGATTGCTGTTTTGGTTGCTGTAGCCACCGCGTTGGCCGCCTTGGCGCTGCTGGCCAGGATGGTTAGGGCTCCCTTGGCCTTGACCCTGCTGACGCGGCGCCTGAGGGCGATCCGCTGACGGCGTCTTGCAGCTCAGGCTGATACGCTTACGCTGAATATCAACCTCAAGGACGCGTACGCTCAGCACTGCGCCAACAGCCACAACTTCTGCCGGATCTTTGACGAAGGTGTCGGACAACTCACTGATGTGCACCAAGCCGTCTTGGTGGACGCCGATGTCGACAAAGGCGCCAAAGTTGGTGACGTTCGTCACGGTGCCTTTGAGCGTCATGCCTGGCTTCAGATCGCTCAGTTCGGCAACTTCATCCGAGAAAAGCAAGCGAGCGCCGTCTTCCCGAGGGTCACGTCCTGGCTTGATCAATTCGGCTGCGATATCTTGCAAGGTCGGCATACCGAGCGATTGCGAGACATACTTTTCCCAGGCAATCCCACCGATGATGTCTTTATGACCGATGATTTCGCGTACTGGCTTTTTCAAGTCGTCAGCGACCATCGTCACGATGTCATAACGCTCAGGGTGAACGGCTGAGTTGTCCAGTGGGTTCTCAGATTCCGGTACCCTTAAGAAGCCTGCCGCCTGTTGGTAAGCTTTCGGCCCGAGACCGGTGACCTTCGACAGATCGTCGCGGCTATTAAATTTACCGTTCTGGTTGCGGAAGGCGACGATGCTCTTCGCCAGTGTCGGACCCACGCCGGACACATAGCCCAGCAGTTTGTACGATGCGGTGTTGAGGTTAACGCCGACCTTGTTCACGCAAGATTCCACGACCTCTTCCAGGCTGCGGCCCAGTTTATTTGGGTTGACGTCATGCTGATACTGACCGACGCCGATGGAGCGAGGGTTGATCTTCACTAATTCAGCCAAAGGATCTTGCAAACGACGGGCAATGCTCACTGTGCTGCGGATGGTCGGGTCGAGATCCGGGAACTCTTCGCGCGCCAGATCATCGGTCGAGTACACCGAAGCACCAGCCTCGTTGACCACCAAACGTTTAACGTCCTTAACCCCGAACTCTTTGATCACGCTCATAATGAAGCGATCAATCTCGCGGCTGCCCGTGCCGTTACCGACAGCGATGCACTGCACTTTGAATTTATCAATGAAGCCGGCGATGACCGTCTTCGCTTCGCGGGTTTTCGGCGAATCTTCTTTGCGGTAGTCCGGATAGACCGTAGCCGAGCCGAGCAACTTACCCGTTTCGTCTACAACCGCCAGCTTAGAACCGGTGCGAATACCTGGGTCAACACCCATGACGATTTTATTTGGAATCGGCGGCAGTAGTAGCAGATTCTCTAAGTTTTTCGAGAAGACGTTGATCGCTTCGTCTTCAGCTTGGCTCTTCAACTGGAGGCGCAGCTCAGTCTCGATGGAAGGGCCCATCAAGCGCTTGTAACTATCGTCTACAACAGTAGTGATCCACGCCTTGACTGGATCTGTAGCAACGCGGTTGCCCAGAACAGCGGAACGGAGATCGCCAATGATGCGGTCTTCGTCAACTTCGATGCTACAGCGCAGCACTTTTTCTGCCTCGCCGCGACGTACGGCCA
Source organism: uncultured Pseudomonadota bacterium (assembly GCA_903915625.1). Lineage (GTDB taxonomy): Bacteria > Bdellovibrionota_B > Oligoflexia > Oligoflexales > CAIYRB01 > CAIYRB01. The sequence continues at coordinate 3,716 of CAIWTN010000171.1, forward strand.
TGACCCGATGCGACGGCGCATTTTTCAGTGGCTCACGGTAGTCGAAGTAATTTTCGTACTTCGATGCATCGGTCTTCTTGCTCTTGCCCTTGACCTCAGGCTCGTCTTCCCCAGCGGCAATCGCTGCTGCGGATGCTGCTGCGGCGAGCTTGGCGCTCTCTTTTTCCTCAGCCTTTTTCGCCACGAGCATGCCGCTGTCTTGGCTAATCGCCCGAACGATCGCGCGGTAATCCGCGGTCTCGTTGACCCGCTCAGCTAGGATGTCGGCTGCACCTGCCAGTGCTGCTGCAGTGTCCGGTACGCGCAGCTCGGCTGGGACATCTTTATCAGCCGGAGTCACGAACGGCGCCGCCGCTGCAACTAGGTCGTTCAAGCTATCGCGCTGATCTAGGATCAGCTCAAGCAATGGCTCGAGGCCTTTTTCCCGCGCAATCATGGCGCGTGTGCGACGCTTAGGTTTGAACGGCAGGTAAAGGTCTTCCAGTTCTTGCCGGGTCGTGCAGGCTTCAAAGCGCTTTTTCAGCTCTTCGAACTTGCCCGCGAAGGCCGGATTCTTCTGGCAGTGCTCTTCTACCACCTTCAGGTACTTGGTCTTGCTGCTTTCGAGCTCGGTCAAGTACTGGAAGCGATCGCGTATGTCGCGCAGTTGGACTTCATCCAGACTGCCCGTCATCTCTTTACGGTAGCGTGCGACGAAGGGGATCGTACACTCTTCCTCGAAGAGAAGCTTAATCGCACTGTGGACCTGGGCCGGCTTGAGGGTCAATTCAGCCGCGACTTTTTGCATCAAGTTAATCGACATGAGTCGTTCGCCTTGCCTAAATCTGAGTGCTAATCCATCCATCCAAGCGATGGGTCGTCAGCATCGCTGACAACCCCATTCGCGTGACGGGCTACTTAACTTAGCCGATTTCCGTAGCAGAGAAAAAGTACTGAATTTCAGTACGTGCATTTTCTGGGCTGTCAGAACCGTGCACAGTGTTCTCACCGATGGACTTAGCAAAATCCTTGCGGATCGTGCCAGCAGCGGCTTTCGACGGGTCAGTGGCGCCCATAAGTTCACGGTTGCGGAGGACTGCATTTTCTCCCTCGAGCACCATGATAACGACGGGGCCGGAGGTCATCATCTGGACCAGCTCGCCGAAAAAGGGACGGTCTTTGTGAACGGCGTAGAAGCCTTTGGCTTCATGATCCGACATCAGCTTGCGCTTCATGGCGACCACGCGCAGGCCTGCTTCTTCAAAGCGGCTGACGATTTTGCCGACTAGATTGCGTTGCGTGCCGTCCGGCTTGATAATGGAAAGTGTCTGTTGAACCACGATTTAGCTCCTCTGCTGCAGGCTGACTGTAACTCGCCTTGGCCCACTGTTATCTGGCAAACCATCCCTCACGCCCGGTTTTACACCAGCGCAAAAAACGGCAGTATCCTCTCAATCCTTGGAAACCAGGCGAGGAGTCTACTACTTACGGAGAAAGTTGCAAGTCACGGCTGCAGGCCTCAGGCGGGATTCGTCGAATTAAATTAAAGTTTTCAGCTGTAGGTGCCGAACAGGTTGTTAGGTGAGGTAGGAGGTAACATGGGTCACGAGCAATCTTCCGAAGTACCTGTATCTGTTGAAGTTATTGCTGCTTGGCAGGTAGGGCTGGGAGCTCTAAAGGACGCCTTTGCTGGACGCAGCCAGGCCCTGAATAAGCCCGCGGAACTCGATGTCTATGCCTCCCACGCAACCGGGGAGCGAGACACAGAGCAACTACAGGCGATCCTGGAGCCGCTGCTGAGCTGTGTGCAGACGCACGGACTAGAAATAGCGGCACTGCGCCGGAGCCATAAAAAGGCATCTGTGGCCCATGTCTCAGTGACATTAGACTACATCAATAACTGGTTTTTCGTCCGCGTACTCGACGACGGCGGTAACGTGAAGAACGATCGCATCTACGAGGCCGGAAGCACTCTGAACAACGAGATCGTCAAACTGCTATCGGTCGGTGGTCACTTTGCGATCGAGCGCGCTAGCAACCGCGGTATGTCTTATACCTTCTCCTGGGAAAGACTAGATTCCCAGATTGCCGAGTTGCCATCGGACCAAACTGCCGTCTCGGCGGCTTGAGTTAAGGCGCACGAGCTGTCATTGGTGCTTTGACCTGACGGCAAGGCTTAATAGCAGCGTAGCTCGCCCATGATTTTAACGACACGGGTACCGCCGGACTTATAGCAGCGGTTGATCGCTTTCTTGTACTCAATCGCTTCGCCTTCACTGGCCGGCGTTGAGCCGTTCTCATTGCCAGGGACACCGTTGGTTTGACACGCGGTCACACCAAGGCCACAGATCAAGGTCAATACAGCAGCTAGGCGAAAACCCAGAGTAAGCATGCTCGTCCTCGCAGGGGCGGGATTTTCCATAAGTGCCCAATTAGGAAATTATACCAGCCCTTCCGGCAGGAAGTACAGCAAGGCAGCCCCAATAACTGCCGCGACGGCACCGGCAAGCAGATCATCACCCAGTGTGCCCCACGCCCCGGCGACATCGCGGTCAATTTTACCGATGAGGCTGGGCTTGCTGATGTCAAACAGGCGAAAAAGCAAAAAAGCGACGAAATATGCAAGCCAGATGCGGGGCATCCAGGCGACAGCGATGGCTTGGCCTGCGACTTCATCGACGACGATACGCTGATCGTCATGCACATGTAAGACTCGCTCGGTCTGGGCAATAGACCAGTAGGCCAGTGCCGTCACACCTCCAAGTAACAGCACGATGGTCGCGTGATACGCTGCGGAACTGAGGAGTAGGAACGGTGTCGCGGAAGCATGAATACCTGCTCCGACCAGGAGACCTGGTAGCGAGCCAAAGGTCCCGGGGGCTTTTTTGATCCGGCCAATGCCGCCAGCCATGGCGATCTCAATCGCCAGTTTGTCGCTGAAACTGGTGGTGCCTAGCGGGGACGGTGAATTGCTCAAAGCTTAATCCTCAGCAATTCTTTGCCGGTGCTGACGGCGTCTCCCTCTTTTACGCCGATACTGCTGATGGTCCCGGCCAGTTGGGTGAAGACACGATTTTCCATTTTCATAGCTTCAATGACTAGTAGAGCTTGACCGGAGGTGGTCTGGTCGCCCTTTTTAATTAGAATCTTCAGAATTTTACCGGTTATTTGGCTGCGTACCACCTGCTCGCGGCTGCCGCTGCGGGTTTGGCCCCCCTCGTGTCCGGGTAGGTCAGGCTGGCCCGTTGCATGCGTATAGTGCATGCGGCCACCTAGGCGAATCTCGGCCCTAAGTTGAGACTCCATCTCGCCAGCAAAGCTGCTCACGACGGTGCGGCGTAAATGAACGTTGCGCTCTAGCCCGTCGCCGTTGCGTAGTACCAAAACTGCGGCATGCGGTAACAATGTGGCGCTTAGCGTCTGCCCAGCAACCTCTAGGGCGAAGGCTTGACCAGGCGTGATGCGCGCGGGTAGGGCTACTTTGTGGGTTCTGCCGTTCAGCTCAATTCGCAGATCCATAATCAATCGCTCCAGTTACTCGAGGCCTTCGCGGCGGGCTGTGTCGTTCCATAAACTAGTGCGAGTTGACTGAGCGCTTTCTACCGAAGGCGTTGCCGACTGTTGACTTGCCGTCAGCACGCCGAGCACTGCTGCTAAGGTCGGTTCATCGCCGTCACCGCCTGATTCCCTGAAGGACTTGCGCCAGTACTCGGCCTGCTCCTCTATAAGCTTCGTGGTGAAATCGCCCTCGCGGAATGCTGGCAGTGCTAACAAAGCTTCATGGAAGGGCGCCGTCGTCTGGACTCCCTCTAGCCTAAGTTCGCTTAAGGCACGCTGCATGCGTTTTAAAGCTTCTGGTCTCGTATTGGCCCAGACGATCACTTTCGCCACCATCGAGTCGTAAGCATCCGGGATGCGGTATCCTGGGTATAGATGTGTGTCGACGCGAACAAAGGGGCCTCCAGGCAGATTCATTGCGTGAACCGTGCCTGCCGCAGGGGCGAAGTCCAGAGCGGGATCCTCGGCGTTGATGCGCGCCTCTAGAGCCCAGCCGTGCGGTCGCAGCTCGCTCTGTTTAAACGGTAAGACCTCACCCTGAGCGACTCGGATCTGCCAGGCGATGAGGTCGAGGCCAGTGATCATCTCCGTTACGGGATGCTCCACCTGGATCCTGGTGTTCATCTCCATGAAGTAGGCTTTGTCCGGCGATTCGCAGATAAACTCGATCGTGCCAGCGTTGACATAACCTGCAGCGCGCGCAGCGGCAACGGCTTTAGCGCCGATGTCTGCGCGCTGTTTTTCATTCAGGTATAAGCTGGGTGCCTCTTCAAATAACTTCTGGTGGCGCCGCTGCACCGAGCAGTCACGCTCGAACAGATGTACGCCGTTGCCGTGCGCATCAAAAAGCACCTGAAATTCAATGTGCCGAGGCCGCTCAATGTACCGCTCGCAGAACACCTCTGGGTTACCGAAGTAAGCCACCGCTTCACGCTGACACGCGCTCAAGGCCGCTTCCAGCTCGCTGTCTTGCCGCACCACGCGCATACCGCGACCGCCGCCACCTCCGGCCGCTTTGAGGATCAGGGGGTAGCCAATTTCGTGGGCTAACTTTTTTAACTCGGCAGCATCGCGCAGTGGCGCCTGGGCGCCAGGCACGACCGGTACGCCATGCTGAGTCATTAGGTTACGCGCGTGGATTTTATTGCCCATGCGGTCCATGGCCGCTGGTGGTGGGCCGATGAAAATAGCGCCTGCCTCTGACACTTGGCGCGCAAACTCACTACTCTCAGATAAGAAACCATAACCAGGGTGAACTGCATCTGCACCACTAGATACAATAGCCGCAAGCAGCTTCGGTATCTGTAGATAGGTGTCCGCTGACGCTGTACCAGGCAACCTTACGGCATAATCTGCAAGGTAGCGGTGCTGGCTGTCGAAATCCGCATCGGAGTAAACTGCAACGCTTTCGATATTCATTTCGCGCAGCGTGCGGATGATGCGTACGGCGATCTCGCCACGATTGGCAATGAGGACTCGTTTAATTTTTACCGCTGGCGTAGCCATGCAGGACCTCAAAGTGGGATATTGCCGTGTTTACGCTTTGGTCTGAAGCAGCGTTTACCATTCGTAGCGGCTAAGCCACGAAGCAGGTAGGAGCGCGTTTCACTAGGGTAAATGACGGCGTCAATGTAGCCGAGCTCGGCGGCGACATAGGGGTTAGCGAAGGTCTCGGCGTATTGATCTGTCACTTCCTGGCGCTTGGCTTCTGGATCGGCAGCTTTGCTGATCTCGCCCTTAAAGATGATGCTGCAGGCACCCTTAGCGCCCATGACCGCAATCTCGGCATTAGGCCACGCCAGGTTGAGGTCAGCGCCGATGTGTTTGGAACTCATCACATCGTAGGCTCCGCCGTAGGCCTTGCGCGTGATGACGGTCAGCTTGGGTACAGTCGCTTCGGCAAAGGCATAGAGCAACTTAGCGCCGTGGCGGATGATGCCGTTAGCCTCTTGATCACTGCCTGGCAAAAAGCCGGGTACGTCAACGAAAGTAATTAGTGGGATATTAAATGCATCGCAGAAGCGGACAAAGCGAGCACCCTTTACCGAGGCGTCGATATCGAGCACGCCAGCTA
>CAIWTN010000172.1 GCA_903915625.1 uncultured Pseudomonadota bacterium
AAGTGGCAATACTGCTGACCCAAGCGGCCTCGTTGCCGGCGACAAAGGTAAGACGTGGTTCAATTCAACTACCAACCAAATCAAATACTGGGATGGATCTTCCGCTGTTGCACTCGGTGTCTCAGGCTCGGGCCTCAGCAGCTTCAACGGCCAAACAGGAAATACACAGACGCTAGCCACTCCCGGCACAACTGGCACGGCTCCGACTTGGTCATCAACGGCAAATGCGCACACGCTGAATATTCCTCTAGCATCAACAGCAAGCGTTAATGCGGGTTTGATCTCAAATTCTGACTACAATACATTTAATGGCAAAGTGGCTGGCGTCACGTCAGGCACCGGAGTATCAGTCTCGACCACAGGTAACATAGCGACAGTTAATCTTGCAACTTCAGGCACCGCTGGCACCTACGCCAAAGTTACTACCGATGCTTATGGGCGCGTATCCAGCGGCACTACCTTAGTAGCAGCCGACCTGCCACCTCATTCTGCAGCACTGATCACCAGCGGCACTTTAAACACAGCACAACTACCTACAATCGGCACTGCTGGCACGTATGCAAAAGTAACAACCGACGCTTATGGCCGCGTATCTAGCGGCTCCACCTTGGTAGCAGCCGACCTACCACCCCACTCTGCAGCGCTTATAACCAGCGGTACATTGTCAGTTGCAAACGGTGGTACCGGGGTCACATCAACTCCTACAAATGGCCAGGTTTTAATCGGTAACGGCACTAATTTCGCGCTCTCAACGCTGACTGCCGGTAGCGGCGTCAGCATCAGTAATGCGTCAGGCGCCATCACTATCTCTACGGCAGGGGTTGGATCCGTGACTTCGGTCGCTGCCGGCACTGGCCTTACCGGTGGTCCGATCACGTCAAGTGGTACATTAAGTTTAGCTACCGTTGGCACTGCCGGCACATACGCTAAAGTTACGACAGATGCTTACGGACGCGTATCTAGTGGCTCTACTTTAGTAGCAGCCGATCTACCATCGCATTCTGCATCGCTAATCACCAGCGGTACGCTAAACGCAGCGCAACTACCAACCGCAGGCACTGCTGGTACCTACGCGAAAGTCACTACGGATGCCTACGGCCGCGTTACTGCCGGCACCACCCTACAAAGCAGCGATGTCACGTCATCCCTTGGCTACACGCCGATAAACAAAGCCGGCGACACCATGAATGGCAGTCTGGTGCTTCCTGCTAATGGACTAACTGTTGGGACAACTCAAATCGTTTTAGCGAATGGCAACGTCGGGATTGGGACGACGGCTCCGGGCGCCAAGCTCGATGTCAACGGAACGATTCGGGCTCCCGAGATTTGCGACGAATCTGGTGCGAACTGCAAAGATATCTCGTTAGGATGGGGGAGCGCTTCAAGCGAAGCGATCTTTTTCTCATGTTCCAACGCTCAATCAGCGAATTCCAGCAATCTACCGTGTTACGGTGCCGCTTCCAACGGTGGCAGGGGCAACTCCACATATCGGGCAATCAGCTGCAACTACGAGACCGGCAATTACACCGTTAACTTCCTGACCTGGACCGGTTCGGCGTGGCAGTTCTACTCCGGCGGTTGGTTTAATTGCACCGACAATACCGTACGCGTCATGAAAATGGACGCCACTGGCGGTAGCTACACGACGCAATGGTCGGCTGCGACCGGCGGAATCAACTATGCCTCTGGCAACGTCGGAATTGGGACAACAAGCCCAGTTTCGCTGCTGGATGTTAACGGCGCTATCTATCAGCGCCCTGCTGCAGCGGCCGGTACCGGTAACTACATTCAGTCTAACGCCTCCAATAGTCAGTCCACGACAAGCCTGAATGCAGGGCTATTGCTGTTTGGCACCTCGGGAAGCTACTACGGCCTAGATTTAGGCTACAATGTCTCGAGTACACGTTTTCGGACCCGGATCTTTGCTCCTCCTGGTCAAGACATTGCATTTTCTACAGCTGCCACGACGCCTACATCCCAGTCCAACTTTACCGACCTGATGGTGATCAACGCCACTAACGGCAACGTCGGGATCGGCACGACTGCCCCAGGAAATTTGCTACACGTATATGGCAGCGTCAACGGCGAGGTTGGCGCCAAAGTTAATAATGCAAACACTGGCACCAGTGCCTATACGATTCTGAGGGTAGCTAACGATACAGCTAGTAACATGAACCTGTTCCTAAATTCATCAACTCGCACAACCGATGGTGGCACGAACACTGGTACGCTGCGCAACGATGCGGGTGCTTTGCAACTTCAGGGTTCGGGCGCAAAGGGCATTACGATTGCTGCTACCTCTGGCAACGTCGGGATCGGCACGACAGCACCGACTGCGGCCTTGGACGTCGGCACAGGTGCCGTGGCCATGGGGTGGGAGGTCATCTCAAATACCTGCAACAACGTAGCCGCAGGCGGATCCTGCAATGCCACCTGCACAGGAACCAAAAAGGCAACTGGCGGTTCATGCGCCTGCCCCAGCGCTTGGATGCCACAGCACTCCTATGCTGCACCCAATTACTACACGTGCTATTGCCAAAATGCCTCCACCATCGTAGTAAGCGTGTACTGCGCCAACATCCGATAAGACCTCTTGAAGTCGGGCACTTCTAGCAACTCATTGAATTTTCTGCGTCCGAATTACCTCGTGGAAAGCCAGGCAACGACATGGACATCGGATGCCAGTTACACCCCCGATCCCAGAATACCCTGAAAACATTGATATTCGAGATCCTGGCGCCACCAACGGCCGCCATCGGCTAAAGCATGTTTGGGATTCCGCCGAAAGGGGGCAATGAAGCTATGATCAAATCTATAAGGATATCAAAGTGGGAGCCACCGCCAAGCCAGCCCCCGATCTATACACCGACGGTATCGCGTTCGCCGAGCGGACCGGGGAGCTTAATGATTGGCATGAACTGCTTGGCCTCGGTCTGGAGCCGGACACCATGTCGGGCGGATTTTTCAGCTGGCATGCGGATATTCTATTGAACTTTGTCCAGCGTGACCCGGCCTATCACATCATCACCTTTGTCGGACCGGATCGGTATGTGAATAGGTTTGTGGCAGGCCATAACACCGTATATTTCATCGCGGATGGGGACGACGATCCAAATCTTGTTTGCTATCCATTTCTGGCGCCTGACTGGCATCTAGTCTTGGAAGATTCCATCAGCAAGACCCTTGCCATGCTGAAGGACATCGAAAATCGTCGCTAGACCGAGGGCTGCACGCTCGGTCTGGTGCCAATCCTGGTCGAGCCTCGAATTGTGCCCGGTGCTCATGCTCTGATAGGTATTCATCACCGCAGTGTCTGCTGGACGTCGCCTCAGTTCCCTTGAGAGTAAATATTCGAATATCGAGTAGGCGTCAAAATGATCACCCAGCGTATACGATGCGCACCCCGCTGGTAATTCTGGTTTCGGCTCATCGCTGAAGATTGGTACCTGTACTTCCTTGCCGCTGCGCGTGACGCCGACACGATGCACCGCTTGGGTCATGGAATCCTCCTATGGTCATCGCGGCGTCTTTTATCAATCGTGTGCCATGGCGTCCAACGACATGTACCTGATTTTTGGGCATGTCGGGATAGGCACGACATCATCCCCAAAGCAAAAAAGCCCCTCTCGGGGCTTTTTCAGTAACACCGTCACTGCAAGGACTATTGCTGACTGGACAACGCCTGCTCTCTCTGCGCGAAGTTGTCCCCGGTAATTGATCCCGTGTTCAACTTATTGCCTGCTGCATCTAGAATGTAACCGTTGCCGGTAATAATCCGCAGCTCTCCTGGCAATTGATTAGTGTAATTATCGATCTGAACGGTCCGCCCTTTGAGATTGGTCATCTCATTAAACTGCACACCACCAGGAGTGCGCGGCAAATCAGGGAAGCCGAGCGCCGTCGGATCTGCTAGCGGAAATTTGACGCTGATTAAATTAGCTGCGTTATCAAATTTAATATCGAGCTTGATGCCGCTTGCACCCAACTGATCGCTCGATACTGCGCACTGCGTACCATCAGCGATATTCACACAACCAAATAACTGCTGAGTCGCTAAGTCAAAACCCATCTGGACTCGAAGTTCACCACCAACTTTATGGACGTTCATGTAATAGTTGTTGAGGTAAACTGCAGCTCCGGGATCTTTAACCACATCAACTGTGGACAGACGATTATTATCGATAACTGGCTTACTTTGCTCGTTGTAGTGCGCCTTTTCATCGGCATATTTAGCAACGGCCTCGTTCCAGGCGGCAAATGCCTGCGCTTGCTCGGCCTTAAGGCTCTTCACAGAGACAGGTTCGAATGTCTTAATACCAGCAAAAGCTGGATCACTTTCGACTGTGTCCGCATAAGCATTGTTAGCAATCAGTGGTTCGCCGACGACCACGTTAAATGTTGCATCGCTGTAGCTTGGTACCGGATGCAACGAAGAAGCCTCGGCAGAAGGACGAACGTCGCCGCCATCAGCGAAATTAGTGGCATTTTTAGACTTATCGCTATTAGCACTGGCAGCAATGCCCGGACGCTGCGAAAACGACTTAATCAGTTTAGTCAGACGATTATAAACTTCTTTGTTTGTCGCATCACTGCTAGTCAGCGGAATAAACCGCAGGGCCTCAGAAGAGCCATTCTCTGAAATTTCGCCGATCTGCAGTAGAGTCTCCGGCTTGAACAGGGTCCAGTCTGGAACTTCAGCTTGGTCGCCTAACGCAGGTTCCTTGCGGATAAAGGCATTTCGACAGTCTTTAAAGCTAGTCGCTTTCCGGTCGATTAGATCCCCAAGTAAAATCGTGCGCTCTATGTTTGCTGCCGCAGCATCTGCACCCTCGAGCGTTCCTTTCAAGATACCGCCTTCAGTGCCGAGCCAATCCGTAATCGCGGCTAACCTATTCGCATAAGGTGAAGATGCGGGAGTACAACGGGCATCCTTGTAGGAGTCCGCAAACAGCGCTGACTTAAGCAAACCTTCGCGCCAAATGCACATAAAGTAGTTCTTACCGGAGGCATCTGCCGAAGACCCACAAAGGCTCGCATCCGCAAAGTAATTTTTGGATGCATAGTAAGACTCACACAGCTGCAGCGGTGTTGGCCTCCGCAGGTAATTGCGACTCAACTGAGCATTCGTCGCAAGCTCCCAGAGTTTCGCCTCGCAATAGGCTGGCCACATCGCTTGAGCATGCACTTTGTCAGCAGCCGTAATCAGATTACTGGCGGCGAGTTCGTTCAAACGATCATCAAACAAAGTTGCAGCTACGCCACCGACGTATTCGCGGACTGTCGACTTATCGATATTTTTTGAAGCATCGATAATTTTGGCATTGTAGCCCTCATACTTCGCGCGCGCAGCGCTAACTTCGGTCTTACCGGGGATCACCACCTCGGTCAGTTCAACTAAAGCATTAGACTTTAAGATCCTGGCCCCGTGCGTGTGCTCCAAAATAGCTTGGACCTGCGTGGGCGTTGGAGTCTCGCTCCAATATATCAATGAAGAATTGAAAACCACTTCGCTATCGCCATCGGTCAGAAAGAACGGCCGCGAGGGGTTAGCTGGATATTCCGGAATCGGCAATACGCCGCGGTATTGTTGAACAGCTGGCCTAGCACCACCGCAGGCCACTAAAGCCAGCGTGCTTACTGTGAATATAGCGTTTACAAATTTTGCACCAAAGTTCGAAGCAGGCATGAGACCGCTCTCCTTCAAAAGAATAAATCGACGTTAAATTGAGCTAAGTCAGAAATCGGCATATTGCGGCTAGCTAATTGCTTTGTGTAAGCAACGTTGACCGCAAATGGGATATCCGCCCGCCCCGCCTGATAAAGCTGAACTGTGCTGTAACCAACCAAAAACTCAGCATTATGAGCCTGCATATCAGTCCAGCGCTGAAGTGCTTTTTTAGAATCCAAAGACAAATTGCCGCCGTAAACATCGCCGAATTTACGGAAATATGTATAGCCAACACCAGCTAGCAGACCGTATGCGGGCTGATACCGCAAAGACGTACCGGCATCAAATTTGTTACCCATATTGTAGTCGAGAGTGACATTAGGCACTTCCACCATCTCGTCGTAAGTAATCGTCCGCACAGTTCTAGTGCCGGGCAAGGTTTCCGTGTACTTCACAAATTGATTTGTGGAGAAGCTAAGGGGCAACTTTTGATCGACCGCAACCTGGGCGAACGGAGACCACACGCCATCACCAAACGGAACGTCGTTGAGGATATTAGGATCCTTCCTGCGACCCGTTGGAGCGACCACACCAGTGGTTGTAGCCAGCCCCATCCGACTATTATCGATACTACGGTACTTCAGCGCGATGGTGGTATCACCCATGCCCTGCCCGCTCCAGTTATTGATCGACTGGAACCCGTTGTCGGTTAATTTTTTATTCAACTGACCAACGGCATCATTGAGCTTACCCGCAGCCTCGCGCGCATTGGCGATCTGGTTAGTCTCTGGCCGCGAGAGCAGGCTGAGTAACTTGGTGGAATTAGAGTTGGGCCGGAATCCGACACTTGCCGAAGTAGCAGCGTTATAGATCGGCACAGCAACAGCTAGCGTCATCGAATCAGTGATACCGTATGCGGCAATCGGTGCTGTTACCGTCACTCGTCCCTTGATGTCGGCTGAAAATTGGCCCGCAGATTCGGATTCGCTGATCCCGTTCTGCAAAAGAAAGCCTCGAAGTTGGCGACCTTTTAGCGGATCCTCCGCGTTCGCCATTTGCTTAAAAGTCAGGTCTTTAAAGAGCAAATGAGCCAGCGGCTTCTGCGCTCCATTGGGATCGGTGATGGTATCGAAATTCGTGTTCACCGACCGAATCGTTAAGTTGCGCACACCTTTGGGCAACACCTTAGTGTCCTCAAATGCATAGGCTGATGCCGCTTCCAGCATACCCAACGCCACACAAACGAGGCGAACAGACAAAGATCGAGTCCGCATAGATCAAAGGGCTCCATCAATTTTAGGAATTTACTATCCCTAACATACATAAGGTAGGCTATCGTCGCAATTGGACAACAGCCTACCTCGGTATTTAATAAACTTATTGCCCTGCGCCTTATGGCTGCCAGTCGCGACCGGTTAGACCGCGGTAGTCGATTTTCAACTGAGCAAAGATCACTTTGAACTCAGCCACGCGCGCTGCCGGCAACTGGTCCTGCTCAAGACGGTCGGCCATATCAAGCAAGGTCTCATTAGCAAAGTCGATAGCCTTTTGTTTCCAGCCGCCGCTCGGATCGTCGGAATTCAACTGCTTAAGGACGATGATCTTAGAACGGTGGTTGTCGAAATAAAGTGCGCCTGGGTCTTGACCGCCGGAAGCTGGAGCCGCCAAAGCGAGTTCAATTTGAGCCAGAGCTTGTTTTGCATCATAGAGGCCTACCGCACGCGCCAACGGATTTGACCATACGTTTGCCGCTACCCGATGCACAGCGCCACCTTCATAGTAGCTGCTAGAACTGTTTGACGAGGCGAGGTCAAGACCGCCGTTGACGGCTTCACGAAGCGCGCCCGAGAACGCCGCTTGCTCAAGGACATTGCTCGCTTCACCCCAGTAACCGATACACATACCGCGGTAGTAGTAGTAGGCCGGCACGCGCTGTCCGATGGCACTTGGGCTGATCTTTTCGACCCAACCTGGCTCGTTACAGCTACGTGAGAATAGCGAGGTGCTCCGGCACCAGCAATCTCCGAAAACTGTTTTACGCGCACTGCTGTCCGACTTCGCTAGCAACATCTCGCCCTCATAAAGAGCTAGACGACCGAGCTGCTCCGCAGCACGAATTTTGTCATTAACGGTAGTCGCTTGATTCAAAAGTTGTACATAAAGAGCACGAGCCTGACTAATGTTGGCCCGGTTATTTTCACGTTGAGCAAAAAGATTGTCAGCTGCACTAAAATCAACAGCGAATGCTGCCTGCGAGAGCGCAAGGCCAATAAAGACTGCCGAAACTAGAGTCTTTAGTCGCGACCACATGGTCATAATCAATCCTCCTGGAAAAAAAGATTTAGCTTCGGCTTTTATAATTTGTTTTGCTGAGAATGCGCTAGATAAAATATCACAACGTCGAATTGATGTCAGAGTGCTTTCTAAGAGGCGCTTCTAATAAAGCTATTCATCGCTACCCTTAGCTTTTAGCAACAGCTGATAAAGGTCCGACCGCTTCAAGCCTAGGCTCTGATACTTGCGGAGCAAATCCTTCAAAGTTGCACCACGCTGAAATTCTCGCTGCGCTTCTTTCAAAATATCTGCCTCAGGAACAGCCTCGGCCTCAGGCGTCACGCCTGGGATGACCATGACCGTCACTTCCCCCTTCAGAGTGGCATGCCCCGCCAACCAATCGCCGACCTCCACAATGTCGAGATTAACAATTTCTTCATAAAGCTTCGTGAGTTCGCGACCAATAGCCAGACGAGCATTAGGATAGATCGCCCGAACCGATGCGACAGTGCGCGCCAGTCGCCTAGTGGACTCAAAAAATACAATTGCTGCGCGCATACTAGCCCAACTCGCTATCTCAGCATCGAGTGCCGCACTTCGCGTCGGCAGGAATCCGATAAACAGCACCCGGTCACTAGGCAAGCCGGAGGCACTGACTAGGGCGGTCAGCGCAGAAGGACCTGGGATCGGGTGTACCTTAATACCCGCGGCATGCGCTGCTGCGACGATCCGGTAACCGGGGTCCGAGATACATGGGGTTCCGGCATCCGTAACGACGGCCAGAGAGCGCTGCTCGGCAATGATTTCCTGTATCAGTACCTCTGCCCGCTCGGTCTCGCCGTGATTATGATAGCTCACCAGACGCTTACCCTGGATTCCGAGATGACTGAGCAATTTACGTGTCTGCCGGGTATCTTCTGCAGCGATGATGTCGACCCCAGCAAGAGTCCGCTTGGCACGAGGGGTAAGATCCTCCAGATGCCCGATTGGCGTCGCCACGATATAGACGACAGCACCAGAGGCCACAGTGGACCCATCTCTGCTCGCAAGAGTATCCGTGTCGGCGCCGGGTTTGGATGATGTCGAATCAGTCATGAATAAACCCCAAAAATAGACCCCAAATAATCTAAGAAAATCCAGCGCGTCGGAGCTGCTGAAATCCCTGCGAATAACCACTTTAATCCAGGCTTATACTGTGTTTCTCGGTATGCGTATACGATGTGTTGTGCTAGGATATTCATAGGCTCGCGGTGACCGGGCTGATCAGCTGGAGAACCGATTCTTAATTACTAGGGAGCCAGATCCTGGCACGGTGTGCAAGCCCCCCACCTTAAGCGTGTAGGGGGAAGCCTGATGTGGCAGTCGATGGCACCCACCTTTAGATGGTGGGTTCCCCTAGCCTCAGCTCTCGCCGCGAGCCCCCTTTTTTGACTCCTTTTCCTCTTGCATAACGCGTGGGTGGCGGGCTTAATGAAAGCCGCAAACTCATAGCCGAGAGGAGAAAGCCGTTGACCTCTTTATCACGCCGCATTTTGCAGGTGAAAACCTCACCGACTGTCGCCCTGAACGCGAAAGCTAAGGCCCTCGGTAAGGAAGGCATTAAGGTCCTCAACTTTGCCGTTGGCGAGCCAGACTTTCCAACACCAGCAAGTGTCGTAGACAAGGCAATCGCATCCCTGCGCGCAGGGCGCACAAAATACGGCCCAGCCGGAGGCGGACCGGAATTTCTCGCCGCCATATCTAACAAGCTTGAGCGCGATAATGGGCTGAAGTTTGCAACCAACGAGATCGTCGCAGGAATTGGCGCCAAAGAGATCCTCTTCCACATATTCTTAGCACTGCTCAATGACGGTGACGAGGTCCTGATTCCGTCTCCTTATTGGGTGAGCTACCCGGACCAAGTGATTGCTGCTGGAGGCAAACCGGTCCCCCTCCCCCTCCCCAAAGATGTCGCTGCTGAGCCGCTGAGTATTGCCGACATAAAGCGCCTGGCAACACCACGCACAGTCGCTATCGTCCTGAATTCACCGAACAATCCTGCTGGCTCCATGATGGACCCCAAGTTCCTTGAGGAGCTAGGCAGCTTTCTGGTCGACAAGCCATGGTGGATCATATCGGATGAGATCTACGAGTACATGTCCTTCGATAAGCCCCATGTGTCCTTGCTGAAGCTGTTCCCTCAACTGCGCGATCGTTTTATTTTAGTCAACGGCCTGTCGAAGGGCGCCGCCATGACCGGCTGGCGCGTCGGCTACTGCGCTGGACCAGCAGCAGCGATGAAGTTGGTACGCGACCTGCAAAGCCACTCATCCACCTGTCTGCCGCCGTTCATTGAAGACGCCGCCACCTTTGCCATCGGCCAAGGCCGTGACTTACTGAAAGACGAAATCGGTGTCTTGAAAAAACGTCGGGACTTAGCCATCGGCCTGCTAAGTAAGATCCCGAATGTTAAATTTGCACAACCACATGGCGCATTCTACATCTTGATTGATGTGCGTGATGCCCTCGCCAAGGCTGGTGGCAAGCTTGACACTTATGCACTCAGCGAGCGTTTGCTTTTGGAGCAACATATCGCTCTAGTCCCTGGAGACGCATTTGGCGCACCGGGATACCTTCGGTTTAGCTACACATGTGATGAGGCCACGATCACGGCAGGACTAACTAAGCTAGGCGAAGGCTTAGCGAACCTAGCCAAGTGATGCAGGCGGTCGACATAGGAGATAGCGAGTTATGACAGATTCTTCGGCGACGGCTCTGCCGACGCGCGCATCCGCTCTTGCGGTCGCATTTGATAAAGAGCTAGCAGTCGTGCGCGAGAGCCGTAGTGCTGCTGCGGTCGACGAGCTGAGAGTCGGATATTTGGGCCGCAAAGGCAAAGTGACAGCACTCCTAGAAGATTTGCGTCATTGCACCAAAGAAGAGCGACCTGCCGCAGGCCGCTCGATCAACGAGCTCAAGCAACACGTCGAAGCGGCGATTCAGCAGCTAAAGAGCGAGGCCCAGGAGTGGGAGCTCAGCAATCGCCTGCATGCCGAGCCACTCGACATCAGCTTACCCGTGACCGCCTCGGTTCCGCAGGGCTCGCTGCACCCAGTGACACTGATTCGACGCGAGCTCCTGACTGAGTTCCGCCGCCTCGGATTCACTGTGTTTGATGGGCCAGAAGTAGATTACGACTTTTACAACTTCAGCGCCCTAAACATGCCGAGCGATCACCCTGCACGCGACATGCAGGACACTTTTTACTTACGAGAACAAGAGCACTTACTTCTGCGCACGCACACATCCAACATTCAGATTCACTGCATGTTGAACGAGCGGCCACCGCTCCGCGTCGTGGCTCCTGGACGTGTGTTTCGCGTCGACTCCGACCCCACGCATACTCCGATGTTCCATCAGATTGAAGCCTTCGTGGTCGATCGCGGCGTCACCTTTGCCCACATGAAAGGTGTCATTGATGCGTTCATGAAGGCAGTATTTGGCAGCAGTATGAAGACCAGACTGCGGCCAAGCTTCTTTCCATTCGTTGAGCCAGGCGCCGAACTTGATTTACAGTGTGTCCAGTGCCAAGGCAAAGGTTGCCGTTTGTGCAAGCAAACTGGCTGGCTCGAGGTCGGCGGCTGCGGCATGATTCATCCAAATGTTTTCGAAGCGGTTGACTACGACAGCGACATCTACTCAGGCTTCGCCTTTGGTTTCGGTATCGATCGCATGGCGATGCTGAAATACAAGCTGGACGACCTTCGCCAGCTTTTTGAAGGCAATCACTCGTTCCTCGGACATTTTCCGCTATTCACCTAAGGCCTAGGGTTTGTTATGCAGGTTTCACTAAACTGGTTAAACGAATATGTCGATCTACAAGGCCTTAAACCGGAAGAAATCGGAGCGGCCTTCACCGCTATCGGCCTAGAAGTTGAAGGCATCGATAAACAGTCAGCATTTACTGGCGATGTCCTCGTTGGAAAAGTGCTCACCGCCTCGCGCCATCCCAACGCAGACACTCTGCAACTCTGTACCGTTGATGTGGGCAAGGAAGCGCCACTGAACATAGTCTGCGGTGCTCCGAATGCGCGGGCAGGATTGCATGTAGTTGTGGCCACTGTTGGCGCCACTCTGCCAGGCGACTTTAAAATCAAAAAATCGAAAATTCGTGGTGAACTTTCCGAAGGGATGCTCTGCAGCGAGAAGGAGTTAAATCTCTCGGAATCGCACGAAGGAATTATCGAGCTTAAGGGAGAGCCGGTTCTTGGCAGCGACGCCGCTGCCGCCCTCGGAATTGGCGACACCGTGCTCAGCCTCAATGTGACGCCTAACCGCGCCGACTGTCTCGGCATGATTGGACTGGCACGTGATCTAGCCGCCAAGCTCAAACGCCCCTTAAAAGCACCGCAAACGGGCGACCTGCGCCGCGACGCCAAACTGCGCACGGAAAATCATCTCAAAATCAAAGTCAGTGACGCGCAAGGCTGCTTGCGCTTTGTTGGGCTCTACATAGACGGCGTGGCCACTGTTCCAGCTCCATCCTGGATGCAAAAACGCCTGACTGCAGCAGGAGTGCGCCCAATCAACTTGCTAGTTGATGCAACTAATTACGCGATGCTGGAATATAGCCAACCAATCCACGCCTACGATGCTCGCAACGTTGGTGGCGGAGTTCTCGAAGTTCGCGATGCTCGCGAGGGCGAGACCCTGGTTACGCTAGACGGCCAAACACGCCAGCTACAAGTGGGCGACTTGCTTATCTGCGACGATAAGGGCCCCATCGGACTGGCCGGGATTATGGGCGGCGAAAGCAGCGAAATTCGTCCCGACACCACTGCCATCTTGATCGAAGTAGCAGCATTTGCTGGCAATCGGATCCGCCGCACCAGCAAGCGCCTCGGACTACGTTCGGAAGCATCGCATCGCTTCGAGCGCGGGGTTGATGTCGATAATTTAGCAACCGTAGCTTGGCGCGTTGCGCAACTCATTGCCGACGGCCTGAGCGGTGCGAAAGGCGCTACTGCATCGCCTCGTGTTGCTGCGGATCTTCTCGACGTATATCCGGCAGAGGTCAGCAAAAAAGTCATCGCTGTCCGCGTCAGCCATGCCAAGCAGGTTCTCGGCTTAAGCAGCCTGACCCGCAGCGATGTCATCGATACTCTCACCAGCTTGGAATTTGAACTACTCGACGGCACCGATGATCGCCTTCTTTTTGAAGTGCCTTTCTTCCGCGGTGATGTCGAGCGCGAAATTGATCTAGTCGAAGAGATTGGCCGCCTTCAGGGATTTGATAAGATCCCTTATCAACTCCCGGTCATGAACATTAAGCCGACCCCAGAAGACCCGTTTATCTCATTCCAGGAATCGGCGAGGACGGCCATGGCAGCCTTGGGACTGCGCGAAACAGTGAGCTTTCCGTTCGCGTCTCTGCGCGACATTGAAGCCCTGCGCTTAACCCCAGAGCACGCTTATTTCCCTAAACTAACGCTCGCTAATCCACTGAGCGATCAGCATCGCCACATGCAGACCAGTTTGGTGCCAGGACTACTTCGCGCAGTCTATGACAACAGAAGACGCAGCGAGTTTGGCACCAGATTATTTGAATGCGGCCGCGGCTATTTCAATTTTGGCGCCGACAAGTCGTCATTAGAGCCAGCACTCAAGGGACTAGCTAGGCCAGGCCGGCATTATTCTCCGCGCGCTAAAGCGGAAGCTGAACGCCCAATCGAGCGCCAGTGGCTAGCCGCAGTGCTCGACCAACCATATCAAGAGAAGACCTGGCAAACGCCGTCCGTAAACACCAGCTTCTACCACGGCAAAGCTACTTTGCTTGGCCTACTCAGAGACTTTGGCCTGGCCGACATGGCGCAGTGGGCCGTGATCAAGCCGGAGCACTATCCGTTTCTACATCCAGGGGCTGCCGCATCGGTCACCCTGAATGGTAAATTAGCCGGATTTGTCGGAGAGCTACACCCCGCTTCCGCGTCAGCCTTGGATTTACTGACGGCTGAAGGTGCACCGGTCATCATCGAAGTCGACTTGGAAATCCTGTTTGATGCCCAAAGCAAAGCACAACGCTCCGCGGTCAGCGTGCGGCGCTTCCCTGCGATCACGCGCGATATTGCCTTCTTACTGCCGAAGCACAAGACCCACGCCGATGTCCTGGCGGCAGTTAAAGGCTTCAAGCGTAAGCAGAATTTAACTGGCTGTGAACTCTTCGACGTCTATACCGGCGACAAGTTGCCAGCCGGCATGAAGAGTATGGCGTACCGCTTTGCCTTCCAGTCCCCGGACCGCACTCTGACGGATCAAGAGGTCGAACCGGAACTGGAAGCATTAACCGCTAGTCTCAATCAGAGCCTAGAGGCTTCGCAGCGTTAACGATCAAACACTAGGGGTGTCGCCTTGGCTCTTTTTCTTCTGCTGCAAGCGGAAGTAGACCGAGGCGAAAACACCTGTCAATCCGCCCAGTACCAGACCCACAACCTGGGACCTGATAAGAGCCATCATCGACCAATTGGCGGCTGGCTCGCAGTTGACGCCGAAACTAACCGGAGCACTGATCAGCAGGCGGCTGACGGACGGAGCAATGATGGTCATCAAGACCGCTCCAACAAAGGCCCAAGCTAGTATCGTCTGCAAGTATTTCAGCACTGATTTCATAGACAATCCCTTTAATTACGATAGCAAAGACGGCGTTTCATACCTCACGATAGAGGGTCCACGCAAGAACTGTGGTCACGCATAACTATGCTAGTCCTAAGCTGGGCTAACAGGCCTGAGCCTGACCAGAAGGCGCGCCTGACACGAACCGCAAGTAACATCGAGTGGCCAGTGTGCGTCACGACCGGAAAGATCAATGGATACGCCACAATCTGGACACTCTCCGCCACCACCTACGATATCGATCGCACCTGCGTACACCTTATAAGCGATAAACCCGACCAGTGGTCCCATCAACAAGAGTAACGGAGGCGCTAGAAAATGCACGAGAGGGATGGGCAGAGCCACCAGGGCAACTCCCCAACAACTAAGCCAGGCGATCAGGCCCTTGCGCCTTGCGACCTGGTGCGGCACCGCATGCAGCTGAGCCTGCCCCTGAGTTTGTTTGGTAGCCGATTCTAACTGGATCGTAACGTCTTCAAAGGCTGAATCTGGATGCACGGCAAAGTCCCGCTTCAAAAGTATTGCCGCACTCCAAGCGTAATCTCAGAGAATGCGCTGCGGCGATTTACGCAATTGCGAAAGGTTGAAATAGCGTGCCGCCTCGGCACGTGCAAGCAGTTTAAGACGCGAGCTCACCTGGTAGATTATGCAGGCCACAATCAAAGAGCCGCCATGCCGCGAGTGAACTTTGGTATCGGCTATGAGGTCTCGCTGTTTACAAAAATGACGCCGCGACCAATTTATGGACACGGTCCCGCTGCACAGTTTTAGTACTTAAGGAGCTAACGGAAACGGTAATTTGCAACGACACAAATCAGATTAAATTCGTCAACAGCTACGGCTATTTGCTCAACACGAATCCGAGATTTTTGTGGGACCTAGCCTGACATTTTAAAGTAATCCACTGGCCGGTATGACAGATTAATTGTCTAGGACACTCAAACTTAACTGCTAACAATCTGAGCACTCGTTGCCGTACAAATTAGCGAGCTAGTCAGGAGAGCGCAGCGAACCGCACACGCAACCTCCCACTAACTATAATGAAACAAAATATTGATCAGATCCCATCACGCACCACTCACATCTGGCATAGTGATTGCACTCTAGATCTCACGAATACTGAGCAAGAATTAAAAGGGTAAAAGCAAAAAAGTTTACTTCCTCTCCCTGCATTTGAATTTTGAGTTCGCCGACTCCCTGATGACTTGATGTGGCTGCACTTATTCAGTTTGAACCACCCTCAAAAGCTTGTGTCAGTTGACATTCTAACCACATCCACATCAATTCGAGGGCAATCAAATGAGGAGATGGATCCATCTTTTCCTGGCAGCGTCAGCTTTACTCAGCAACACGTCATGTCATAAAACCCGCCATTCAAAGCTTCGGGATAAGTTCGACGCAGATGTCGAACGGATCGATTTGGGCCGCGGCATCAACACAGCAACAGGCCTAGCAGCCGGCGACTGTTTAATAATGGACCGGAATCAAGACATAGTAGAGCTGAACAGTGCTATAAAATGGTCGGGAATGACTAATCGCAAAGCAGTCAGAGATCAGGACGGCAATCAGTTTTCAGATGCCGCATACGCTCCGAGACAAGTGAACCCCCGCGAGTTCTATTGGAGTATCAACTACATCCAGAATAGCTATGACTTGAAGCAGCAATTGGAAGTTGTTGCAGCAGGTAAATACAACGGGGGAGTTTCCCTATCTGGATCCGGTAAATTTGCCCAATCCATGCAAGTCCACGAAGACAGCCTTTATCTACTTGTTGATTTATTCATTGTATCGAGTCAACGAAAGATAAATCTACATAGCCCCACCGTAACCATGGAGAGCCGATTATTTCCCCCAGCCAGCATGCCAAACCGGGACAAAATGTGGGTTGATGCCTGCGGAGATCATGTCATTACAAGCGTCACGTACGGCGCTCGCCGTATCGTAGTCCTTGAGATTCAAAACATGACAAAAGACAAGCGCAAAGAGCTAGCGCTACAATTCCAGGCTAGTGGATTAACTGGCTCAGGATCGGCGAGCTTTTCTGAGCGATTCAGCGAAATAGCGAGATCATCATCAGTCAACGTTAGTGGCATGCAATTCGGCGGTGAACTGAATTCACTCTCAGCGCTAATGACTCCCGAGGGAGTAATCAAGGATACCGAGCTTTGGTTGAAGAACGCCCAGGATAAGGCTCAATATGTCGAGATCGCTTTTAGCAGCGAGCCATGGGTAGGCGTCCCGCAATACAGTCAGGCTCAAAGTACTAACGGCCTTGGTATTGTTCAAGGGCGCAAATCTCAAATCGAATCTTTCGCACGAAACTATGGCAAATACCGCGATATGCTCGCTTATATCGACTATGCATCTTCAAGACCGTACATGTTCAGCACCGCCACTCCATTCAAAGTTAACGGCAAGGCCGTTCCCGGAATCTCACCCGAAATGAAAGTTGAAATATCTAATCTAGCAAAAAATTTATCGCAGTATCTCGCAAAAGTTGAAGCAATTACGAGTGAATGTGCACAGGATGAATCGAAGTGTATATATGAGATCGACTTAATTGAAAGAGGAACCCCAGCAAAAGGATCATCCACAATTGGCGATGCAGCCAACACCAACTCGAGCGATTTAGAGGCAAAAAAATATGTCAATCGGATCGCAGATATAGATGCTGCGTGGGCCAAAATTGGACTATCTAGCCTAAACATTCCAGAATACAAATCGGATCCAGTCTGCTTGAAACTTGCCGAAATGCAGCCTATTTACAAAAAATGTGAAAATCCAAATGCGGGTCCTGCTGCGTTTAGGTTGGCTCGCCATCCGAGTTGTGGCGTTGATACATTAGCTGTGGAACGAGCCGAACACTGCGGAGTAGAGCATTTTAACAGCCGTCATAGTTGTGATGAGTGTGGTCAAGCACGGTTATTTGGTGGCTGCAAAGCATGCGAAAGTTCGAGATTCGGAGTAGCTCAGTTTAGAGAGTGCGCTGTCGAACCTCAGGTAGTGGTGGCTTATCGCGAATGCGAAACAGCTGAAAATGGTGCAGCAAAATTCAGAGAATCCCGAGATCCTAGCTGCGGTGTCGAGCAGTACCCATCCTGTGTCGTCATGAAAGATGCATCAGGGCAGCTAATTCCGCTGAATCCACAGGACTACTACAATTCTCTGAATGGATCAGGGATTTAATCTCGCTGATCGAACGTCGCTTTTGAATGGTCTATTTCAAAAGCGACCTTTAGGTCTCAGTTTCAAACGCATCCCTGAATTTGGAGCCTATCCATGAGATATGGTTTATTTGGCCTCATGATCGGTTTAACTTTTTCGTGTAGGGCCCATCATACTTTTTCTAAGCTTCAAAACAACGCGGGTATTTATGAATACCACATAGGCCAAGCAGTCGACACAACATCGGGACTTCCTGCGAGTAATTGCCTAGCTGAATTAGAGGTCGGTGATTACAACCTGCCTAATGATGCATCTCACAAAGTAAACTTTCCAAAAGCCGAGTTACTAATGGGACAGGAAGCACTTGGTGCCTTCATCAGGAACAACTCCGCATTAAGACTTAGTACAGTGGATCTGGTGGCAAGTGCTGGTGGCGATCATCCAACCGATCAAAAAGGCTTTGGCTTCATTGCTGAGTTACCAGTCGGCCAATACACACCAATATTAGCTGTTTCTTTTTCAGAATCGAGAAAATACCAGGTAGTTAAAAGCATCCGCATTGCCAACCAATACTTGGAGTTACTTAAGACCGGAAGGCATCAGGAATTTCTAAAAACTTGCGGAACGGGCCTTGTGGCAGCCGAAGAGGAAGGTACATATTTCGTTTCCTTCACTATTTTGGACGTTTGGGGCCGGGGCGAAGGACCAGTTTCTGGATCAGGCACTGAACAGTACCGCAAGATCCTA
The DNA here is from genome assembly GCA_903915625.1 of uncultured Pseudomonadota bacterium. Classification (GTDB taxonomy): domain Bacteria; phylum Bdellovibrionota_B; class Oligoflexia; order Oligoflexales; family CAIYRB01; genus CAIYRB01. Next base: position 18,503 of record CAIWTN010000172.1, read on the forward strand.
GACGGGGCCCTGTCTGGCAGCAATCCCGAAGAAATCTTCACTAAACTCGATGGTTTCATGCGTAGTGGCGAAGCAAGTTACAAACACAGTGTCGTGCTCTACTTTACTAATGGTACACGACCAAAGGTTTTCTCTGGCGATCTGAGCAGCAATGAATTGCTGCAGCATTGGCAAAATTTCTGGGCAGAACGTGAGTCCGCCTGGCGGAATGAAGACTCTTCGACCGCGTCAGCCCCAGCAGAGCTTCCGACATCCGATGAAACATCCGATTTCCGCTTTATCGATAGGACACCAACAGAGATCTCAATCTCGGCTGGAGACATCCTACCTCCCATGGAATTCCAAGTGTCGCCAACTGACTCGAACTATGACCTCGGCCATCCACTCGACGAATGCATATGGACTAGGCAAAGTCGCGTAGGCGGTAAATCTACTATCAGCGGACAAAGCCCTCGCCAAGGCATGTTCAGCACTTCGGGCGCCCGCCTTGTAATTGGTACAAACATATGCCGAGTCATGATAATTGCAAAACACGACAATAAAGCTATTGCCAAATTTGTCAAAATTCAGATTAAAGTGGAATCACTACCAGCCTCAAAATTCGGTGATCATCTTCAAAAAATCGCTGACATCTGGCGCCTCCCACTACTGACGCGCACCCAGGAATTTTTGCAAAATATCGTCGTCAAAGTATCCGGCAGTGCACTGAGCGAGCCCACTGTGTCCTTACCTACCGAGAGATCCAACAGAATCTACCACCGGCCATTCGTAAGCTATGAGTCCATGAGCCTGGTTCCAATTCCAACAGAAATGCATGAATTAATCCAAACACGGAGAGAATTTCTTAGCCAAATCGCAAAATCAATGATGGCGGCTACCGGCAAGGAGAAATCCATCCAATACGCAATCAGTCATACCAATCAATTCGCTGGCTTTAATACTCCAGCAGCTCAGGCATTATTTAAAGATAATTTAACTACTCTAGCGTCTATCAAAGATCACCTGAATCAACTCTATCGAAATTGTTTAACAACTTACGACTTAGCAAAATGCCAACCCGATCTCATCGCCAATGACGCGGCAAAAATTGACCCCATACAAAAACCTCAGCAAGGCGACCCATTCGAAATGGGCGAGTGGGATTTCTGTCCAGCCGCAGAATTCAACGTAAAGGCAGAGGCTCCTTGTCCAGTGGCTACCTATGCCACATGCAGAAATGCGACTTTTGGTGTTGAATCATTCAATTTGAATAGTGGCTTAGAGTGCGGAGCCGAGCTTTTTAATGACCAACACGACTGTCGCCATTGTGGGCAGGTTCAACCATTTCGAGACTGCCGCAGCTGTCGGCATGAATCCCATGGCGTTGAACGCTACAACACCTGCCGCCACGAAAATTTTGGCGTAGAGAATCATAAGCTGGGTAGTGGTCCAATTTGCGGCGTAGCGAGTTTTCAGGCTTGCTCACATCCTTCATTTGGAATAGCGCGCCGGCAAGCGTGCCCTAAAGCTAAGTTTTAATCATTAATAAAATTAGTTTTAACTGGAGATCACATATGTTTTCGTCTTGGAAGCGATCTTCTCAACACCTAAATTATGTCATCATTCTAAGTTTGCTATCGAGCCTTGCAATATCTGGTTGCAGACACTCTTTACAATCGAAGATTAAAGAAGATTTCTCACCATTCAAGGAACTAAGCCTTGGCGATGCTGTGAACCGAATCAATGGTCAGTTCGGCAACACTTGTGTTGAATTTGATCCTAAAGCAGTAAAAATAAATACCCGCTCCAAATCGTGGACAATGAGTATGATCCCCATCCGGTCGCATCAGGATCTATTGGTTTCATTAGATCTTTCAGCGCCATTCCTTTTATCCGGCATACCAAGAGGATTTTATTATCCCAATGCCTCTGCGAGATCCCAGGCTGTCAGCGATTTGCGGTTACACCCGACTCATGAGTGGTTTTTGATAAGCATTGATGGCGGCCCAATGGTGCAAACATCTCTGAGCGATTTTAAACTCACGGAGGAATTTCAAAGCCAAAATGATGCGACAATCTTTCGTCGCAACTGTTTTGATGGTTTTGTGCAAAAAATAACGCGTAGTCACTTTGCGCATATCCTTGTTGGCGTCGGGCTTGAGCAAGCGAGCGACCATAGTTCAGCCGTGGCGGCTTTAAAAAATTTAATTGACGCGGGCGAGATGACAACAGAGCGCCTTGAGAAGATCCGTGTACTTTTGACTGAGGCCGAAGCGACCTATCCGGTAGCACTCCAAGTCATAGACTCCTCTATCCCAGGTTTGCATACCATTAATACTTCGGACTTAATTCGAAATATTGAACAACTTAAATCATCTGCCAACACCGACAACGCTAAGGTGAGTCAAGTAACGCTGACCTCATACCCTACCGATTTTCCCGCAGTCACTCAGTCACTCACCGCTGCAACCAGCGTCCTAGCAACGTTGTCAGAGCAGTATACGACGCAGTTAACATACCTAGATCTAATTTCATACATTGCTGATGGAGGCTATCAATATAAGCCATCAGAATTGGTCACCAAGGCCAGCAATACTCTGGATCAAATTGAGTCGAATTTACAGAAATTGCGCGTCAGTCATCGTGCTTGTTCTGAACTCAGTGATGATTGCACCGTGCCGCAATTAAACACCTTTGACGAGGCCGGTCTACGTGCCATGAAGCCTATACTGATAACCAATGCTCGACGGCCCCAATGCGGTGTCGAACGCTACAAGTTGGGAGTGGGTGACGTCTGTAAAAAAGTCGGTCCAGTTATTTACAAACTTGCCGAATCACCTGCGTGTGGGGTCAAAAGCTACAAAAAGGCGAATTCCGAGTATTGTGGAATCAAAAGCTACAAACTAGCAGCGAACATCAAGTGTGGCTTGGAAGCGCTACCAGCCACAGGTTTCAAGAAGTGTCAGATACCAGAAAATGGCGTAGAAAGTTTCTTTGAATGCCGCGATGAACATCACGGAAATGAGTCCTATTTCGCCTGTCGTGTACCGGAAAATGGTGTAGATATTCAGCCTTGTCGAGATGCAAGTTTCGGCGACGAGCTCTACAAAAGCTGTAGCCTTTAATACCTAGGGTGCCTTTCACAGATGCCACCACAAACCTCTAAACACCTAAAAATAATGCGTTTTATGAAATTATCGGAACTGAGATTAAATCGTGTATTAAAGCGGAAGTAGCATAAATCCGAGAACCTATTGATATCAGATTGCCAACTGATTCGCCCGTAAGACTAACCACTCTTAAACTAGTTTGAGGAGTTACCTATTATGTTTAGACACGGTCTCGTCCTGGCGATTTCTCTGACTTGTTTAAATTGCAATAAAAAGAAGAATGAGGCGCCAGCTAATCCACCGCCGCCGACGGTGACCGTAGACGCGGGGATCCCGACGTTTCAAATTCACTGTGGAACAGGCACCGATAAAACGGCCTGCCTTGGAACTGGAGTTAGCAAATGAAACTGCACAATTTCAAAAAGTCGGTCCTCAGTTTTTTACTCGTCACTGGGTTTGCATTTTTGCCAGGCTCAGAGCTACTGCGAACCAATCGAGCAACCCTTCCGACTTGGTTGCCAAAGCTGCACCTTAATGCCACCGCTTTTGGCGATCCCTCGTCATCAGACTTCAGCAGCGTCTTTGACACCACTTGGCCAACTGTCGGATATATTCTAGGATTTGGCGACCACCAAGCTTACGTCAAATACATTTGTAACGGAATCGACCGTGGAGCTGGCGTAGACTGCGATGGACCTCCGGAAGAAGGAGTATTAAACAGAGTCTTATCGATCGCGGACTCGGTGATCACCGGTCTTGGCTATGCTAAGTGCAGCGATATTCCGACCAGCGGCAATAAAACGGTTACAGCAATCGACCCAACACGGAAAGTTTCGAACAAGGTTGCAGTTGCTTTTGCCACGCCGAAGCTGAAAATTGCTGGGGCTTGGTTAGGCGGTGATACGCCCTATGATCGCCGACTAGAATACACAGCAACCATGGCGAATTCCGAAGTTAAGATGAATTTGGAAATCTCATGTCAATTTAAAAACACCGCGCATGTAGCAGTGACAATGCCAGCTGGATGGTCCGACCCGAAGGTTAAAAGACGAATTAACGTGATCATGGGTACCAATACTACTGAACAGCGCCTCGCCGACATCTACGTATCCGAAGCCGAAACCGCTGGACATGGGATTCATGCTGGCTATGGTTTTGCAGTCAATATCGACGACACCTCACATACCTACTCAGTCTGGGGCGCTGCCACAAACAACTTTACCGGGGTCAAGGCAGATGCCACTCCAAATGCTTTCGTGGACACCTACAATCTTGTCGGAGATTTTAAAAGCCGCGATATTTCCATTCTAGTGAAGCGCTTTGCTGGTTCGCTTGCTGGTGGGAATGATAATTCGACGATTTTCGATGATGCATCTTTTGCAGTAAATGGCTCCGAAGATGCCAGCCTTACTCCCGTTGATGATTATTCACTTCTGAGTCCCATCACGGGCCTAACCCTAGCTAAGAATATCTCCAAGCAGGGATGCATGAATTTCAAGACCCCGTCTACTGGACCATCGAGCCCGCGACCGTGCTCTGGACTTAATTGGAGCGCGGCTCCCCGGAGGCCCGTTATTGACGGGAAGGGTGCGTTTTCAACGCACTGGTTAGTAAGTGAAATGAATACGAAGCTAGAGGATATTCCTACGCGGTGACATCCAGTGATAATGGCAAAGTCCCGCTTCAAAAGTATTGCCGCACTCCAAGCGTAATCTCAGAGAATGCGCTGCGGCGATTTACGCGGATCCTAAAATCACGGTTGCGTGCAACCGTGAGCACCGCTGAAGCCTCCTGCTCAACACGGTCGATAGGATCTGGGTTGAAATAGCGTGCAGCCTCGGCACGTGCAAGTAGTTTAAGTCGCGAGCTTACCTTATAGATCATGCCGGCCACGATCCTAGGGCCAGCATGCCACGAGTCAAACTGAGTACTAGCATGGCCAAAGTCGGTACCTACTAAGGTGTAAGCCAGGAAGCGCTGATCGTTCGTCGCCACAGCCTTACCAATTCCCCATTGGACGAAAGAGCGCATATGCGCTGCCTCGGCACCGAAGCCAAACCCATCTTCGCCACCCAAGCCGAACGACCAAGCATAGTTTGTGATCAAGGGCAGGTCGGTATGTAGAGACGTGACCTCAAGTAAATCCAAGCGCCGCAAGGCCAAGCCCTGACGCTCAGCATATTTCCGCACCGTGATATCCAAAAACTTTACTTCCATCTGTTGTTGATACCCAACAGCATTGGCACTCACATCCTGCAGCGCTGGGCGCCAACTCAAGTCGACAAAGGGCCCCGCTGCAGACTGATACCCAAGGGCACCACCAAACAATGCACTATCGTGACCAAAATCCACCCTAGACGAGACGGGATCATCGGGCAGCGGCGGCGACTTAATTCCGAGACCAGCACGCTTGAGCAACAGCTTTTGCCTAAGATCAAAGTATTTGTCTGCAGTCCTAGCTCCTGCCAACTTTTCGGTGAAGTCGAAATATTCGAGCGCAGCATCGATCACGCGCGCTTGGCAGTACTTGTCACAATCTTTAGTGAACTCTGCGAAGTCAGGCTCATCAGTATTAATCAAGCGCTCCAACCGCTGTGTTTCTCGCGGAGAAAGAGCTTTTAACCTGAGAATGTAACGTGATTCAGCCGATGGACGGTAATAAACTCCGGTGAGGATATCAGGTGTCAGAGCGACAGCACGCACAGTATCTGAGGGTACGGCGTAAATTTGAAACTGTTTAGTAAGCTGTAAACGCGGTGCCGCCGACTCCAGCAAAGACAGCATCACATACGAACAATTTTGATGCACATAATAATAAGAAATCCGCGCTCCGCCGAGCTCCCAAACCATCAGTTCGAGGCGTCGGACTTCATCAGGAGTCAGTTTAAGATCAAACTCCCAGAGGTCGCGGCTCTCAAAGTTATTATATTCCTGAATCTTGCGGTGATACGGGAATAGCGAGAAAAAGCCCCAGTAACCACCAAGGAGGCCCTTAAATGGGTATAAAAGCGAATAGTCGTCGTCAACAGCCGCAGAAAAATTTACGACATCATCGAGCAGCGGCTGATCAGCCTCACCTTTTCCCCGCACTCTGTGCATTTTGAGAAAGGAGTGACCAAAGAGCGATGCTGGATTATCCATAAAATAATTCGAAAAGATAATGCTGACCCGGTCGTACTTTAGCCTTCCCAGAAACTCGTCTAGGCTCTTGCATTGGATTGGCGGCAAATCTTGATTACGAATACCTAAAGCGCGACTTAGGTAGCTCCATCTAGCTGGATGCCGGCAGCGGACGTGTTCATCACCACGAACGCCAGTGGCTTGCGGTGCTATGAAGCCATGCAGTGTGGCTTCTAACTCGGCCTCCGGATCGTACCGCCCATTTTCGGCGAGGAAATAAGCGGGCTCATCAATGATACTAGTGCCGCCCTGGCCAATCCGATCAGGGATAAACAGCATGCGACGCCAGGTCACGGACTCCGCAAGCTGCATCGCCCGTGCCTTTGTCATAAGCCTATCTATGTAGGGCTCACGCTTAGAGGCACGGGCGACTTGCGGGCACAACAGAGCAAGGACAAAGACGAGCTTAGCCCACTCTTTGACAACTTGACGCCATTGACGTTTCGGCTTGGACTTCACGGATATAGTTCGCCAACACTAAGTCAGGATTTTGATCTTTATAGATAACACCATAACGTCGCTGACTAAATTGTGCAAATTCAGTGTGTGGGCAACCAAAAATTTCTGCCAGCGCCTCCAGATGCTGGCCAGCGCCTTGGGAGGACTCTTTAACCAGCGATGCCAAGTTAACAGTCACAAACGTACGCTGTTCGGCTTCTTCCAGCTGCGTCCTTGATTTTACGCAGTTAGAGGTACCGGAGGTAATGCCGGAGGTTTGCGAATCAGTTGATGCCAAAAAAGGCAATTGCCTAACGACCGAAACGGCTAACTGACTATCGCGTCCTTTGCCTTTAATCACAGAAGACCAAAAGCCGCATCCTGCCATGCCCCACGGTGTCTCGTAGTCCTGATGCTTCTGCTTAGCTTCGCCTTTACCACCCGATTCTTGGCCAGATTCATCTCCAGCCTTTTCCGGTGCTTTTTTCGACTTATCGACCTTAGCCATGGCAAATGTGCTAGAGCATGCAACCAAAATTACGCAGATATGATTCAGTCTTTTCATGTTTTACACCCTTCAAGTTAACAAGTTGTTTAAATCGTCATCGTGCAGTGGGCGGATAGATTTGGATTCGCCACTACTTCGGAGCGAATCACTTTCAGCGACGCACCAACGCCGGGAGCCGCGTAAATATCGTGGTAAGCAGATTGCATGGTCGTGGCGAACGCTGGCTGCGAAGCCTCATCACAACCAAACATGGTGGAAAGCGTGGTAAGAGTTTCTCCCTGACCTTGCGCCATCTCTTTCGCAAGCGTTGCGTAGTTATCAGCGAGGAATTGTTTTTGAATATCTTCCACCAGACTTTTGCTACCACCGCCTACACAATTTGAAGTGCCAAAGGTGATACCGAAGGCCTGATTAAAATAACTACCATTGGTGGTAGCTGCCGAGGTCTGACAACTATCCGGCCCGAAGATCATCGAACCCAAACCGCAGCCTGCCATACCGTATGGTGCTGCTGCTGACGCGACCGTTGGTGCGGCCAACAAGGCCACCGTAAATAGGCGGGATAGCAAGCGCATTAGGTAAACTCCTGTGTCATTAATATCTAAAAATAATAATTGCTTATAAGTTTACTTACATTTCTTTTCATGGACAAGACGAAGCCTGACTAGTCCTACGGCTGCACAAATACTCGACTAAATGCTGACGAAATCGCCCGTCTTCGACAGCAAAAGCTGATGTATGTCCGTCCCATGGCACAGTCCAAAACTCTTTCGGCTGTGACGCAGCATCATACAACTCACGCCCCGCCCGGTACGGCACCACTGGATCGGTAGGACCGTGGATAAAAACAAAAGGTATATGTACGTCTGCAATACTATCAACAGGACTCCAGCTATCGGAAACTAAGAACGAAAGTGGCCATTGCAGTGGCCAGGTTAGCCACATCGATCCTAGCACCTGGCGAGCGACGCCGCGGTAAGAGGCAAAGGTGCTATCAAGTATGACCGCGCGAACTCCGACAATTTTCGCCTGAGCAATCACAGGCACAGCGACGGCTCCACCCAAACTTTGGCCGATCACGAATAGATCCTGCGTCCGCGCATGGCTGCGAGTCCACTGCAACACGGCCACACCGTCCTCGACCAAACCATCACGCTGTGGCTGTCCACCAGAGCTACCATATCCTCGGTAGTCAAAGGTCACGACATCAAAACCAAAATTGGCAAGCCAAGCCACATACAGCACATGCGTCGTCATGTTTTCTGCATTGCCGTGAAAGTGAACGACAGTACCGTGGGGATTTTTTGCTTTAGTTTTGATGTGCCAACCGTGAATAGGTACATGGTCTTTTGTGGTCACAACAAAATCTTCGTAATCTAATTTTAATTTTTTCGGCGTGAGCCGCTCATCAGAATCTGGAAAATAGAATAAGTGATTGCAGCCGCTCAGCAAGCCCACAAAAAGAAGTAGTTTAAATAGACACCCTAGATTTCTTTGCAGCAAAAATCACCCTACCCTACCACAGCACTCACGGATCAAAATTAAATGCTAAAGAAGCTGTCTGAATGGTATTCCCACCCTGCTTCCATGTGAAGTTCAAGTTATTGAGACCTGGCGTCGGATTAACTGCCACGCTGACCTCTTCTGTCCCTGCAGCGGTGACCGGTGGCAGGGCCTGAGCATTAAGATTCACATTTAATTCCACGCCCGCCACATTGAGTGGCCCACGACGATTGATCTTAAGCTGGAGCGGTTTACCACCGAATGCCGCGCCAGTGGTGAGCCCATCTAGCCTGACCGTGAAGTTTGCCATTTCGCCCCAAGCATTATTACCGATCGGACGCTGAATATCAGTGGGGGGATTATTCGGATCTGCGCCAATCGATTCTGCATATATCGATAGTACGGTCTTCGGATCTAGATTTGGATTACCTAGGTAACGACTACCGTTCGATGGAATCGGCTCAAATGCCACCCAAACAAAGTTAGGGTGGTTCATGATGCTATTACCAGTCCATTCGCCACCAACAATATTACCGACAGCATCTAATTCGAGGATATAGGTTAAATCAGTCGTCCCCTCTGAGCGACTTTGTAGGATCTCATTACTAGTCGCACTTACGGTATATACCTGTGTGCGTACCTGCATAAATTTAACTGCAGCTGGATTAAAGATGTACGTTGAACCGCCGGTCACAGCCTTCGCTGCCTCCTGCGCAGTGACGGCATTCTTGCTAATGACCTTGAATCCAACCACCGGATAGTTCCAGACCTGATCACCCGGGTAGGTATCAATGATGACCACGTGCTTCATCATCCCAACCCAGTTAGCCAAAGTCGCGTGAAGAGTGCCTGGATTCACCCCCTGGCAAGCGTCCATGACTGTTGGATCGGGACGACTCCCAGGGCCTGTAGGAGCGTTTTTAGTGCAACGTGCGCCGCCAAGAAATTGGTAGTCCGCATTCATATGCAACTCAGTCATGAGTGCCTTTATCTCTTTGGGGGCAAAGGTCACATTGCCACGGACAACGCTTTTTGATGGCTCTGTCGGATGTCGCTGACCGGAGGCAGCAAGACCGTTGCAATGGCCCGCCCAACCTACTCTCGAGGAATGCTTCTCACGCTCCCACTCACTAGCTTTACTTTTATTCTCGTTAAAAGCCTGATCGTACTTTTTCAGTGCCGACTGGCCGCCACCTAAATTCACGTCGGTACCACCACTAGTCTCTGGGTACCATGAGCCAGTCCAGGGCTTTTTATCGTCCGGCACCGTTCCTAACGTTGGCATATCATCAAAATTTAGGGTGAACCGGTTATTCCACACCTGAAAAAAGAATGTATTACCCTGCTGCAATTCAAGCGGATCGGCTGCAGCAAGAAAACCTCCACTGCGATAAGCAATCTCGACTTCACGCTGGTTAACACTGTCCGGAATTTCTTTGCATCCGAAAACTAAAGCCATTGTGATTAGGCACAAGCTTCGTGCAGGCTGGCTCAGTATCACCGGCATATTCACCCTCGCGAACTTACGTAAATCTGTAGACGTCTTGATCTCTATACTAAACCAAGGCCGTAACAGGCACCAAGTGGACCATGCAGTTGG
>CAIWTN010000173.1 GCA_903915625.1 uncultured Pseudomonadota bacterium
AAACACGTCTCTCACTAATCCTTGGTGGGATCTCATTTGCAGCTATTTAAGTCGCAATAACTGCACGCAAGGCGGACCTACCGAGGGACGTCCCGAGGGCGAGGGGTGGGCACACCAACGCTGGAACGAATTCTTTCCAGTAAAAGCATTTAAAACTGCGCAAGCCGGTGCTCGGGTGAATCACGGATTTCGCAATAAAAAGCAAATGCACAGATATGGTGTTGGTGAATTCGGCCCGGGCGGACTTTATCACAATACAGTAGGCGTGCCAGGTTTCAACGGCACCACTGCAGGCATCAAGCCACAGTTTCATCCTAATATGCCGGTGCAGCATCATCATTCCCTGTGGACATTTGACGGCACATTTCCTGTGAAGCTACTCATGTCGCGCTACGGCGAGCCAGTCTTGATGCGTCATTACAATGCGCTGCCGATCGATGTATCAGCCAATAAGGGATTTGGGCTGCACACAATTTCGACGCATGAACACAACGGCCATAACCCTGCTGAGAGCGACGGCTTTGCTGGCGCCTTCTATTTCCCAGGTCAGTTTTACGACTACCGCTGGCCACTTGCGCTTGCCGGCAACGACACGATTAATACGGACGCAGTGGATGCGCTGGCAGCGACGCCTTGCCAGAAGGGCGAGGTTATGAGAGTTCAGCGCAAGACTGGCGCTCAGCTAGTGACCTGCGATGTCAGTAAAGATCCAAAAGGTCTGGCAGGTAGCGTGAAAATCCGTGGGGACCATAGAGAAACCATGTCCACCCACTGGTTCCATGACCACATGCTCGATTTTACTGCTCAGAATGTCTACAAAGGTAATGCTGCGATGATGAACTACTACAGTGCAATAGATCGCGGTAACGAATCGATCAACGATGGCGTCAACCTGAGACTTCCTAGTGGATCAGGCCTGCCTTGGGGGAATCGCGACTACGACGTCAACCTTGTCGTCGGCGACAAGGCCTGGGACAAAGACGGTCAACTTTGGTTCAACCCGTTTAATGTCGACGGATTTCTTGGTGACAATTTGCTCACTAACCTGACTTATAAGCCAGTGCTTGAAGTGCGCGCTCGTCGTTACCGCTTCCGTATCCTGAATGGTAACGTGGCACGCTACGTGAAAATCGCACTAGTAAAAGAGGTGCAGGGTAGAGGAGGAGCCATCCCCGGTCCAACTGGTCAAAATATATCTTACGAGCGCGTAGTTTTTCACCTGATAGCCAACGATGGCAACATCATGGAACACGCCATCGCAATCGACGGGACCTTAGGTACGGAAAAGGGTGTTCTTCCGATGCAGGCAATCGCCGAACGCTATGATATTATCGTCGACTTCGCTAAAAATGGTCTTAGACCAGGTGATAAGCTCTATTTTGTAAACCTCGTCGAGCACAAGTCAGGCAAACGCCCAGAACGAGTCATAGCTCTGGCAGACGTTTTAAGCGAAAAATATAAGGCGCAGCGCAGTGCGACACGGTGGACCAAGGGTGATCCAACAGTGGGAACTTTTCTCCGATTCGACGTAGTTGCCTGCAAGAATCCTGTTGGAACAGCCATTGCCTGTACCGATTCGAGTCTAGACCCTGTGCAATATGCGGTTGGTAATCGCAACGGTGTCGGTGGTACGGCGAAGAAAATGATCGCACGTCCAGTATTTACCGCTGCGGAAATTGCTGGCGCAAGACACCGTACCTTTGATTTCGGTAGGTCTTCAGGGACTGATACGGCGCCTTGGACCGTAAAGACAGACGGTGCTTCAGCGTACACGGCAGACACTCGCCGTATTTCTGCTGCTCCAAACCTCGGTAACCTCACGGCAGCTGGTCAAGGTGGTGTAGAGATCTGGCACCTAACAGGTGGTACGGGTGGTTGGAGTCACCCAGTTCATATCCACTTCGAGGAAGGTCAAGTTTTAAATCGTGATGGAAAAGCTCCTCCAATTTGGGAACAATTTGCGCGCAAAGATTTGTTCCGTATCGGTGGTGAGGTTGACTCCTCTGCTCGAATGAGTGTGGTCTACCGCTTCCGCGAGTTCTCTGGGTCCTATGTGGAGCATTGCCACAATACCACCCACGAAGACCACGCCATGCTTGTGCGCTGGGATTTGGAAAAACCAGGTCAGACCCTGCTTATGCCTAGCCCAATACCAACCTGGGACGGAGTGGGCTATGTCGACTCAGTGGCAGAAAGTACCTTTAGGACCGGTGATCCAAGTCAGACTAAGCGCTAATCTCGGCAAATCAAAGTTTAAATGAATATGCGTTCTGTCCGGTGATTGTAGTTCCTCTTAAACAAACTCTTATGGAAAGGTTCTTGTCATGAAAACGAAAAACGCAGTAGCTACAGTAGTCTTCGTAAACTCCCTTATAAGCTGCACGGCCATTAATAAAGGTGTTGCAGGTGCCCAGGGAAAGCTCAATGAGCTGAACGAGAAATTTGATTCCTTCGATCTAGGATGTAGTTTTGATGACATCTCCGGTGAGCCTGGCGATGACAGCAAAAATAGCGCTATAAAGTCTACAACAGCCAAAGTGAAATCGAGTTGCGACAAAGCGCAGGAATACTACGCAATGTTGCTCAAGAAATTCGACGAAAACCAGGACGGTAAACTCTCAGAAGACGAATTACTGAAGGCCAAAGATTCATATCTCGCCGTACAAAAGCGTGAGATCGATAAAAATCTGGACGGTCTCCTGTCAGACGATGAAATCGCCCAGTGGCGTGCAAAAGAAATTGCTCCCCGTAAAGAGGCATTAGTCACTGAGTTTGCGGAGGCCTGTGCCAAACTTGAAAAAGATGAGGACTCGTGTAAGGCGCTGATTGATGTCCGCCGTGAAGATCGCCGTCGCGAAATCGAGAAGAAAGAGGTCGAGAAGAAAGAGGTCGAGAAGAAGGAGAACGAGAAGAAGGAGAACGAGAAGAAGGAGAACGAGAAGAAAGAGGTCGAGAAGAGCGAAACCAACAGAGGCAAGGATGATGGCTTAACAACGGCGGCCAAGATTGCTTTAGAAGGTGAGCTGAAGAGCGAGCAAGAAGATGTTCGTCATACTGGTGAGAATGAAGTTCACGGGATTGGCGACGACAGCAATAGCAACTCTAAACGGGATGACCGTTAAGTCGCGAAGTTAGTAGAGATTGGGAGGCTGGGTTCGTTTTTAACGGACTCAGCCATTTGTTTATGCCCCCGGCGGGGCGCACGCCTTATCGGCTGAAAGTCTTCTAGATATCTAGGTCCGCAAACAGCGCTAGCAAGGGGTATTCATAAGCCTGGATCAATACTCATCTTCGAGTTCCACCGGAGGGATGCATTCACCGCGCCTGGTGTCCCCGGATACCATCTCATTACCACGGGGCGAATTCCCTTCAACACCCAAACATGATTCTAAGCCAAGTAGCGGACGTAAGTATCAGTAGCACATGACTTTTCTTCAGCGCGGCGCTAGACTTACGATGAGCTATGACCGCCGCTGCGGTTACACATATGGCACCTAATTGGCGCTGGAAAGGTCTAGAACATGGCACGCGTACTGATCCTCGGAGCCACCGGTCTGATTGGACAAGCGTTAGGGCAAGAACTAGTGCGCCGTGGTTATGACGTCTCTATCGTCAGTCGCGGGGTTCGTCCCGAGCAGCTGTCTTTTCCATGTAAGGTTTTGCAATGGGTGGGCGATGCAAGTGCACTTCCAGACGGAGCTCTGGTAGGTGTCGATGCCGTGATTAATCTTGCCGGCGAAAGCATTGCCGAGGGCCGTTGGACGGCAGCTAAGAAGAAGCGACTGATAAGCTCTCGCCTTGGCCCGACGAATGCTTTAGCGCAAGCAATCACCGCGAGTTCACATAAACCCAAAGTCGTAGTGCAAGCATCAGCTATTGGCTACTATCCGGATGCTGGTGATGCTCAGCTCGCTGAGGACTCTCCCGCGGCCGCAAACTTTACTGGTCAACTATGTCAGCAATGGGAGGAAGCGACGGCACCAATCGCCGCACAGAAGGTGCGCGTTGCCCTTATGCGTATTGGCGTCGTTCTGGCCCATGGTGGCGGAGCACTGCCTAAATTAGCAAAGCTTTACAATCTTGGTATTGGAGCGGCGCCGGGATCTGGTCAGCAGTGGTTTAGCTGGGTTCATCTAGACGACATCGTCCAACTTTTTATGCTGGCATTGACGGATGAGCGTGTCAGCGGCCCAATCAATGCGACAGCACCGCAGCCTTGTAGGTTCATTGACTTCCACCGTGAAATGACCGGTAGAGCCGAAGGTCCAACTCTCAAGGCTCCATCGCCGATTATGAAGGTGGCTCTGGGTGAAGCTTCGCAGATGGTTCTAGCAAGCGTTCGAGTGATTCCGGCTAAAGCACAGGCACTTGGCTTTAAGTTTCGCTTCCCAGATGTAGCGAATGCCCTCAATGATTTACTAGGTGTCGGACCTTTACGTCGTACGGAGTGGATGCGTTCGGCCCAATGGCTCCCAGCTCCGCTTACTGAAGTTGCCAAATTCTTCGGCGATGCAAATAATCTTGAAGAACTGACACCACCTTGGCTGAATTTTACTGTGCTGAACAAATCAACGCCGGAGATTCAAAACAAGACGCTCATCAATTACAAATTGCGACTCCACGGCATTCCGTTTAGATGGACCACCGAAATTATCGATTGGCAGCCACCTTATGGTTTCGTAGATCAGCAAATCAAAGGGCCTTTTGCCGTCTGGCACCATACGCATCGTTTTATTGAGTTGGGCAACGGGACTTTGATGATCGATCTAGTGCGCTACAAATCACCCGTTGGGAAGCTGGGTGCTTTAGCCGGTGGCTGGATGGTCGACCATGATGTTAAACGCATCTTCGATTATCGCAGGGAAACGATCGCAAAGCGTTTTAAAACAGTAAAGTAGCCAGGCGATAGGTCACAAACGCGGCGAGATAAGCAAGTGCCAGCATGTATAGAAACATAAATGCTGTCCACTTGCGGCTGTTCGTCTCTCGCCTTGTGACTGCAAGGGTAGCCATACACTGAGGGGCGAACACGTACCATGCTAGTAGGGAAAGTCCTGTAGGTACACTCCAGGCCGACCGCAATTGTTGTTGCAGCAATTGCAGTCCGCTTGCTTTCGCATCTTCTACGGCGAAGACGGTACCAAGGGCACTAACCATCACTTCACGGGCGGCAAAGCCAGGAATTAGGCCGGTTGCGATGCGCCAATCAAAACCGATCGGCCGGACTAGGGGCTCCACTGCGTGGCCAATGCGACCGGCAATGCTGTAGTTGATCGCTGGTCCAGTTGCACCCTCGGGAGGGGTGGGGTAGCTAGAGAGAAACCACAGCGCCATCGAGATGAGTAGAATGACCGTGCCTGCCTTCTTCACAAAGGCTTTGGCGCGCAGCCACAAATTGATCACGATGTATCTAGTTTGGGGGACTTTGTAGGTTGGTAGGTCAATCAGGAACGGCGAACGTGTTCCTGGTAATGCTACGCTTTTCATCACGCTAGCGACAATCATGGCTGATAAGATGGCAACAAGAAATAGCCCGAACATGACCGCGCCCTGTAGGCGTATTGGACCAAACAACTCTATATTTGGAACGAAGGCACCGATAAGCAGCACGTAAACTGGGAGTCGTGCCGAACAAGTCATCAGTGGCGCAATCATTATGGTTAATAGGCGATCGCGTGGGTTGCGAATAGTGCGCGTCGACATGATGCCAGGAACTGCGCAGGCAAATGACGACAGCAGCGGCAGGAAGGAGCGTCCCTGCAAGCCTACGAGGCCCATGATGCGGTCGGTGATAAACGCCGCACGCGCCATATAGCCCGAGCCTTCTAGGAGCAGGATAAAGAAAAACAGGATGAGGATCTGCGGCAGAAACACGATGACCGAGCCCACGCCACCGACGAGACTATCGACAATAAAGCTTTCCAATGGACCGTCTGGCATGACGGAGCGAATTTGGGTGCCTATGGCGGCGACTGCCCACTCGATCCCAGACATTGGTAGTCTTGCCCAGCTAAAAACAGCCTGAAATATCATAACCAAGATTGTAACTAGAAAGACGACTCCGAGCACCGGATGCAGCAGCACTCTGTCCAGTCGCCTGGTCCAAATATCCACAGCGGTGGGGGATAGCACGACCTTTTTTAGAATCCGGTCGACCTCAGCCTGGCGCTGCTCGGGTGGAGTTGCAATGAGGTTGTCCAAAGGTGGAGTTGCGAGTTGTGCAGCAGTGGGCTGATTCTCTAGCGACTTAAGCACCCGGTCTAGTGAGCTAAGCAGACGCGACACCCCACCGCGGTGTAGCGCTACAGTTGGAATGACAGGGGCGCCTAATTCTGCCTCTAGGCTTTTAAGGTCCAGCTTCAGTCCGCGCCTGGTTGCCAAGTCGTGCATATTCAGCGCCACGATCATGGGTATGCCAAATTGTTTAAGCGAGACGACTATGCCAAGCGTCCGCTCCAGATTGGCAGCATCAGCGATGGCGATGATCACGTCGGGAAAGTCGGGTACCTGGACCCGGCGGAATAAAATATCGGCAACCACTCGCTCGTCGGCACTCTGAGGTTCTAAGCTGTAAGTGCCTGGTAGATCGAGCAGGTAAAGGTCGTGGCCGGCGGCGGTCTGTAATTGTCCTACGCGCTTTTCGACGGTCACTCCGGGATAGTTTCCTACCCGCTGTTGAGCGCCAGTCAATGCATTGAAAAGAGATGACTTTCCGGTGTTTGGAGCACCAACTAAGGCAACCACGCGGCGGCTCATGTATGCCTCGCCTTGACGATCATCAGGTGCGCCTCTTTGCGCCCGACCCCGATTAAAGAACCGCGGCAATAGACGGCAATAGGATCTCGGCCGAAGGGACCAAAGTGCATGATCTCGATCGGGGAACCAGGCGTAAGCCCCATCTCCTGCATGGACTGCACCAACACTCGCTCTTCATCCGAGGCTGATGCTGTATAGCCGATGATGTCCGCCTTCTGCGCTATGTCTAGATCGCTGAGCTTCAAGGTATAGGCTGCACAGTCTAATGAATGAGCCACAAATACTGTGGCAGATCTCAGTTGTTACAGGAGTTGAGAATCATCCTCAACTAAAATCAGTGAGCGAGACGTACGGTGTGGACCGCCTTGCCTTTGAAAGGGTCAGTTAGCAAGGTGTCGCCCGGTTGAGCAACCCCAGGCCCCGTTCGTTTTCTTGACTTTAGACACCCGTACGATATTAAGGAGGGCTGTTTGACCGTGAGCCACTTGGACAACTTGGTGACCCCAAGTTGCAACGTTCTTTCATTGCTGAATCTGTTGGGGTTAGCCAGTATACTTCCCAATGATCACCTCAGTAGAAATCAAGCTCGAATTAGGTAGTTGCACCACATGAATCATTCAGCAGCGGCCTCCAACCGTAGTTATGTCTACACTCTTGCCCTGGGGGCACTAGGTGTCGTGTTCGGGGACATTGGTACGAGTCCACTGTATTCCATGCGCGAGGCCTTCCATGGTCCGCATGCCTTGGCTCTAACGCACGGCAACGTGCTTGGTGTCTTGTCCTTGATCTTTTGGTCTCTGGTCCTGATGATTTCGGGCTGGTATCTGATGTATGTCATGCGCTGCGATAACCGCGGTGAGGGTGGAATTCTCGCCCTGATGTCTCTGGTGGAGCCAAAAGCGCAGTTGACTGGTCGCGGTAGGGGGCGGTGGGTCGTCCTCATGGGACTCGCCGGCGCCGCATTGCTTTACGGAGATGGGATCATCACGCCCGCGATCAGTGTGCTCGGTGCCATTGAAGGGCTAACGGTGGTGACGCCGGTATTTGAGCCTTATGTGGTGCCGCTTTCCATCTTAGTATTATTTGCCGTTTTCTGGCAGCAGCGTCGTGGTACGGCGACCATAGGTGCGATCTTTGGGCCTGTGTTACTTCTGTGGTTTATCGTCATGGCAGTGCTTGGTCTCCGGGGGCTACTGCGCCATCCTGGAGTTCTGGCGGCAGCGAATCCAATCCATGCCATATTGTTTTTCAAGGCTAATCCTTGGTTAGCATTTATGTCCCTCGGGGTCGTCTTTTTGGTGGTAACCGGCGGTGAGGCGCTTTACGCCGATATGGGCCATTTTGGTCGCAAGCCAATCCGTATGGCCTGGTTTGCAGTCGTGTTGCCGGCCTTGCTGCTAAATTATTTCGGACAGGGGGCGCTGCTCCTTGATAATCCGAGTGCTGCTGAAAATCCGTTCTTCCTCTTAGCGCCAGCTTGGAGTCGCTATCCTCTAGTTGTGCTGGCGACGTTTGCTGCTGCCATTGCCTCGCAAGCGCTGATATCGGGTGCTTACTCGCTGACTCGCCAGGCTGTCGCTCTCGGTTATCTGCCCCGCATGACCATCAACCACACGTCTAAAGAAGAGATCGGCCAAATCTACGTCCCGTTCGTCAACTGGGCCTTGTTGATCATGACCATATTCCTCGTGGTCTTCTTCAAGTCTTCTAGTGCGATCGCTGCAGCTTATGGCGTGGCAGTTACAACCACGATGGTACTAACTACAATCCTTGTTTATTTCTACGCTCGTGATCACTGGCGCTGGACCAAACTTAGCGCTATCGCCATCGTTGCACCTATCCTCGTTATCACGATGGCCTTTTGCGGCGCGTCTATGATGAAGATCCCCCACGGTGGTTGGTTCGCCCTGCTAGTTGGCGCAGCTATCATGATCTTGATGACGACTTGGCGTCGTGGACGCGCGATTCTTGCTGAGCGTCTGCGGAGTCGCGCGATGCCGCTCGCGACGTTTATTGCGAACATTAAAAAGGAGCCGCCCACACGAGTGCCGGGTATGGCTATATTCATGACCAGTGCCTTAGACGGTGTTCCTCCTGCGCTGCTGCATAATTTGCGTCACAATAAAGTACTGCACGAACAAGTAGTGCTAATGACCGTGCAGACCCAGGAAGTGCCATATGTGCCACGTGAAGAACGGTACCAGGTGGTACAGGTGTCGCCTGGAATCTTCACGATGACAGTTCGCTACGGCTTTATGGACACGCCGAATGTGCCAGCAGTACTTTTACGCTGCGATGCGGAGCATATTAAATTCGATGCTTCAGAAGTGACCTACTTCCTAGGTCGCGAGACGGTACTCGCAACATCGCGTCCTGGTATGGCGATCTGGCGTGAGAAGCTGTTTTCGTTCATGTCGGCAAATGCTCAGCGCGCCACAACTTACTTCCAAATCCCATCGACGCAGGTGGTGGAGATCGGGCTGCAGGTGGAGCTCTGATCTTGGGCGACTAGCACAGGGCTAGCGCTGGGTCGCAGATCAGTCTGTCAAAATAGGTAGCGTAGGGCTCTTTTTGAGCCCGTGCGGGATGTCCAAGTACCCAAAATTATAAGAGGTACTTAGATTTTTTCCGCCGCCATTCAAGTTTTGTCTCGCTTATGCCGATAAGGACCTATTCGCGGTGGCTAGGTGGTCACTGCCCATAAGGTCTAAAGGCGTTAGAGGAAGCGGGTAGACAATGGTAGCTAACAGACTGATGCTATTAGCTTCATTACTTTGTGGACTGGTTTGGCAACCGAGTGTTGTCTGGGCCAACGCCGCAAATGCTAAGGCGCTGTGTGCTGTAATGCCGGACGCTGCGGTTTGTAGCGGCGGCCAGGCATCTTGTGCCACCTGTCATACCGGTGCGCCGTCATTTAATGCTTACGGGCAATGCTTAAAAGATGCACTGAGTAAATCCAGCGGTGTCGAGGACGCGCTGCAAAAAATCATGCGCCAAGATTGTGATGGCGACGGCGTTAGTAACTCAGAAGAACTAGCGGCAGGCACATCTCCTGGCCAAGCCGATCAGGGGCGGGGTGACGTGGCTGTCGATCAGAGATCATGTGAAGATCGTGGAGCTGGTTCGGGCTATAATCTTTGCGGTTACGATCATGACTTTGCCTTCAAGCGTGTCTATCAGAATTTCTGCGGTGTCTCACCGAGCTTTGATGTCTTTAATCAGTTTAAACAACAGTCGGTGTCCGATAAGGAAAGGCAAATTGCCGAGACGGCTTCCGAATGCATGAAGTCAAATTTCTGGCGCGGTAAAGGCGGTATCGTCTGGGACATGGCTGGTGTGAAGGTGCGTCCTTTATCCGTCATTAAAACAGGTGACGATGCAGGTGATATTCCGTTAGCAGACTACTACGACGATTATAACTTGTACATTTATCATCAGCTTGACAATGCCGATGTGCGCGGAGTGTTGACTGCCGATTACTATGTAAACCGGAAAGATGGCCAAACCACCGCCTACAATACGGTCGACAGCATCCCGCTCAATCCAAAGAAGCCGGGTGTTTTGGCGGTAACTAGCAGTTTCTACAATAACACACAGCAATTCGTGCCTAAAGACAAGCGGGCGGGAGTCTTAAGTACATCGTGGGCTCAAATTGGATTGACCATGTTTGCTTCGATTCCACGCTCAACTGCGGCACATTTTTACCGCGTTTATCTTGGTCTCGATATCAGCAAAAATGAAGGCCTGATTGATCCAGGGGCAAATTTTAAACTGGTTGATTACGACAGCAAAGACGTGACCAGACCGGCATGTGCTGCTTGTCACCGGTCTTTGGATGCGCTGTCCTATCCATTCACTCGCTACAATGGCTTAACCTTTCAGATTCTCGGTAGGGATATCAACTCCGCCGGTGGATTTGTCGGTGGTGCGGTGGGTGGAACGGTGTCATTGCCTCCATTCCTAGCTGGTGTGGTCTCGGCCGGTTCGTCTGTATTCGGCGGTGATTTACTTCTGCTTGGAGAATACAGCGATAATCGCATTAAGATTTTATCAAAGATGAATGCGGCAATTGAGCCAAATTTGGCGGCCACTCCTTCAGTTGGTTCGATTCTCGGACGCTCCGTAAGTAGTTTGCCTGAGTGGGGACGTGTCGCTGCAAACTCGAACGAATTTGCCCGGCAAACCGTATTGGATTACTGGCATCTGCTCGTCGGTACCGAGCCAGACGGTGAGACTCAAGCTGAATTTGATTCATT
Organism: uncultured Pseudomonadota bacterium; assembly: GCA_903915625.1. Lineage (GTDB taxonomy): Bacteria > Bdellovibrionota_B > Oligoflexia > Oligoflexales > CAIYRB01 > CAIYRB01. Next base: position 11,013 of record CAIWTN010000173.1, read on the forward strand.
AGTGGAAAATCTTAAGACGAAACACAAATACCGTGTGCGCGAGATGTTACTAGATCTAATTACGAGGGATGCTTATGGCGCACCGTAAAATCCTATCAATTGGCATTCTCGGCACTGCGCTAATGTTGGCGGGCTGTTCTTGGTTTAAAAAACCCAAGGTCAACAATAACGGCGGGCGTGGTCAAAAGCAGACTCAGTCTGTTAAAGGCACGCTCGGTGATGACGGCGAACCTGGGTTGTCAAATCGCTCTAACATTAGATTTAAAAAGGTGTACTTGCTGCGTAATGACTTCGCTAGGGCGCTCCAACTCCCGCCGAATCAGCTTTGTATAGAGGCTGGTAAAGATTGTTTAGGTAGCTACAATATCGTTCTTGGCGGTGTCGATCCAAACATGATGCTTTACGAACGCATTGAGCAACCTGTTACGACCAGTCCGATCGCTGTCGAACGAATTGCGATGCAGGCTTGTAGTCGCCGCGTTAATTTGGATTTCGGTGGCAGCAAGTCGCTAATCTTTGCCGATATCCCTAAAGTGGCTCGACATTTGAACAGTCGCATCGTGATGCTGTGCAGCGCCTCTATCAAAACTTTCTGCAGCGTGATCCAACGGATGGTGATTACGCAGGTCATGAAAAATTACTCGATTCTTTAGGTTCTATGGTTTCCGGTCAGGAGATTGGCAAAGTCTGGGCTCAGACAGCCTGTTGGATGGTGGCTACGCAGTTAGAGTCAGTCCTTTACTAGGGATAGAGGGGGCATAGGGAAAGATGAAACGCAAACTGGGTACACATGCCGCAGACGATGCGGCAAAAGCCAAGGCCGCAAAAATGAACAAACGCGGCCTCGATCGCCGCGAAATGGTGGCACAGGCTACCTTACTTGCACTTGGCCCTATGCTTTGGTCCAGAAGACTTTTAGCGAGTGAAACCGCGTCTGCTGACAGACGCTTTTTGATTGTCATGCATGGCTCAGGTGGAGCCTCAATCGTCGACTCGTTTATGGCGCTTGCTAGTTCCGAGGTGCAATCTGCCGGCGGTAACTCGGCTGGGCTCAACTGCTACGAGCCGGCTCAGCTGGTTAGTTTTTCTGACTCTCCACTTCGTGCGGTTAACTACCAAGGGACGATTGCAGTACTTGGTGGTCTCAAGGTTCAAGGTAATCAAGATGCCTTCGTAAAAAAACATAAACAAGACATGATGGTCGTGACTACAGAAAGTACGTCGGTGACGCATGTCACGGCGCAAAAGCGTGCGATTACAGGTAACGAAGCATGGTCTGGGCGCACGATCCAGGAGGCAGTTGCCTCTGTTTACGGCAAAGGCATGCCGCTAGCGAACTTGCTGCTAGGGCAGGGTGGCTACATAGAACATGGTATCGATACTAGCCTACCAAGTTTTGCCAAAGGTTTAATCGTAAATGATCCTGCGACCTGGTCGAAGGGTCTATCAAGCGCTTACGGGCTAGACGAGGCACCATCTGAAGAGGTTATGGCGATTGCCCGCGAAATTCGCGATCAGATGTTAGATGGGCCATCGACTTTTTATCGTACCTTCAAGAATTCTCCAGTCATGCAGAACTGGGTGCATTCACGTGGCGACACGCGTGCCTTGTTTGAGCAAAGTAAGCTAGCTGCTGGTTTAGATATCTCTGGAACTAATGGAAGTGCTGCAGAACTGATGCGCATTTTCCCGGACTACACTTGGGATCCATATGAGGCGCAAGCTATTCTTGCCTGTATGGCTATCACCCAAGGGACGACCTGTACAGCGACCCTCGGGCCGGGATTTACCGTGGTTAGTAAGGGTGGCCTCACCGAGACTCGCAATCCACCTATTGGCTTCGACTTCTCGCACGCTAGTCACCGAGGTGTACAGGCACTGATGTGGAGCCGAATGCTGTCCGTGACTGACCGAATGATCGAGTTTCTGAAATCGAAAGAGTATGCCCGCGGCGGCAGTTACTGGGACCGTAGCCTAGTTTATTTCGCCACTGACTTCGGACGCAGCCGTGTGCGGCCAAATGGTGCTGACGTTTTTGCTTCGGGTCATCATTTAAACAACGGTGTTTTAGTCATGTCACCGATGGCCAACGGTAATAAAGTCCTCGGAGGCATCGATCCTAAGACCGCCTTGACCTATGGCTTTAACCCGGCGACTGGCAAACCGGAGCCTGGGCGCAAGACCGAAGAAAAGGACCTCTACTCAGGTCTACTACAAGTTTTGGACATCAATACAAGTGCCATTCATAATGCGCCCGATATGCGCGCTATGCGTCGCCGATAACGGGGTCAGGCACTTCCGGTAACCTATTTAAATATCTAGTTATCCCCGCGCAGATACAAATCACCAGCATTCAGTAACTTAGCCTAAGTGCCTGACCCCATCAGGCTCACACATTCCATGTGGTCGTAGCCCATGGCAATGGGGTTCGGCACTAGGTGGATGTCGCTGTGGGCGATAAGTTTTTTATAGTTACCCTTTTGAACGATGTATTTAACTTCTTCTATTCCCGGCCACGGATTCTCAAACGTGGACAGCCGCATCTGAAGAGCGACTCGCGTGTAACCGAGATGGGCGATAGAGGGTAGCGGAGTAAAGCTTGAGAAGGACCACCATTCGTCGGTGTTTGCCTCGTTGGTGATCGTAATGGTGGTCGATGCCAGCTCGGGCTGGTTAGGGAGGCCAGCGGTCTTTCTCTTGGCCATGCCGCTTACAGACATGCTGACGATGTTTCCGGCGTCGTCCTTGGATATGGTTAAAGTGCACGGACCTTGCTCTTGGCCGTCCGCCATGCTGACCCCGATAAGCGTGTCGGTGGTAACGTCTGCATCCTGAGCCAACGATAGGCCGGGATGCCCCAGGGTGCAGGCTGCAATAGCGGCAATTGCTACTACCGACCTAATTTTGAACGCTGATTTTTTCATGGATAAACTCCTAACGGCCGAATTAAGACAAAAATCCTTCGCTACTTTGGGCGAGCAATCTTTGTGCCAGGTATGAGCTATAGCGGCGCAGGGCGGAGTGAAACCTTAGTTTGGGGGAAATGTTATTGGATTAGGCTGTGGCAGCTAGGTGCGTGGGCGAGTACTCTATCCAAACTAGGGTTTTATCGTCATTCGATTTTATGGCCTCAAAATTCGGTTGGCCAGTTTTTGCGAGCTCTTCAAACAATTGAAGGGCGAACTTTTTGCGGCGCCTTAACTCCCATCCGATGATGCCGTCGGTACCGAGTAAGATAGACTGATTTAAATCTGGATCAAAGTGGACGACTACCGGGGTCAATTCACATCTTTCCTGTAAACCTAATATATTCCCTGTACCGTGAACAACTCGGATATCTTTAGATCCAAAAGTGTTCGGGCGTATGAGGATCGGTACGTGTCCCGCGGAATAATAAGTCATCTTGTCATATTCAAGTATAAGAATTCCTAGAGTTAGGGAGTGGGGTTCCCGTTCACCCATCATCAAAAGCGTGTCATTTACTGAATGGATCCAGGATTCAGGTGCAAAGGTTGGTTGCTTGAGTATAGATGCCCAAAGGGCCTGGACAGCCTGTAACACCATCGCAGCTGGGAGTCCTTTACCGGTAACATCTCCGACCGCAATCACAATGGAATTATTGGCAAGCACTCTCACGGCACACCAGTCTCCGCCTAAGGGACCATGAGATGCGCGATAAAATCGCAGAGAAAATGGTCCCGTCTTGATAGTGTCAGGTGGTGGTGCTAGTGACTGTTGTATTTGCTTTGCTAATGCTAGATCGGATTCCATAGCTTTAATTTTTAATAAGCGATTTTGCCCTTCTAAGGCTGTAGATCGCATCTCAATTACAGCGTGCTCACGATTGCGATTGGCCTGGATGAAAACGAAGAACAGACCTAAAAGGTCAGTTAGCAAAAGTACTAGCGACCAGCTCAGGAGAAAATTGGCTCCATTTATGTGCCAAACCATGATTCCAAAAATTACATGTACGAAAGTTAGACCTATATTACTTTTTTTAAAAGCTGGGTTCATGTGACTAATATTCAGGCCAACTGCGCCGTATATGAGTCCGAATATGACCAAATAGCTTCGGTTCAAATCCTGCTTATTTAGAACGAAGCCTAGAACGGATGCGAACCCTGCGATCGCTATCATGTGTATAGCAACGTGAAAAGCCAGAAAATGATTTGGTTTAGGCTCTCTGACGTTGCTCCGAAAGTAGGTCAACCATATCAGGTTCAACATGGTGACACCAACGAATGGGGCGATGCATGAACTCTTGATGTAGTCCGGTGCAAGTGCGGCCATAGAAATTGCAGCTAAAATGAAAATAGGCGTGGAAGCGCGAACAAAAGAATCAGTTGACCGTCTTTTTTGTTCAAGTAACAACAAATCGAGCGATCGAGCCTCGCTGGCATTAAGTGAGCCATACTTAGCGTTCATGTTGACTTTTGATTTAGCGATCAGGCTTTTGATTTTTTGCATCGTTTCCGCCATAGCGTCCAGCCACTTTCTGCGGATCGGACATATTGGGCGATTGGTTTAATCGGGGCACAGCCTAGAGGCACCGAAATCCAGCGTAGGTGCTAATTTTGTTTCCCCCGTTATCTCCTGGAGTACCTTTAGATTTGTTCGCAGATTTATGTAATCTGCTCAATCTTTGGTATAACATTCCGAAAATATTGGATTTAATTTGAATCTATCGCGTTTCTATAGAAGCCCCCCCTTGACCACCCGGTCCCGGTAACTTACAGCTATCAGGACTTATTTTTTTGGGAGGTTTGCGTAGTTATGGAAGCTGGTCATATTTCCATTCATGCCGAGAATATCTTACCGATCATTAAGCGCTGGCTGTACTCGGAGAAGGAAATTTACATCCGTGAACTCGTCTCTAACGCTGCGGATGCAATACTCAAATTGCAGAAGCTATCTTTGCTTGGCGAAGTTAAGACGGAAGTTCCTGACGCAGCAATTACGCTGACTATCGATAAACCAGGTAAGCGCCTCATTATCAGCGATACCGGTCTTGGGATGACCGCTGATGAGATCAAAAAGTACATCAACCAGGTGGCTTTCTCCGGCCTGCACGACTTTCTGGATAAGTATAAAGATAAAGACGACAGCCAGCAGGTGATTGGTCACTTCGGCCTGGGTTTCTACTCGTCCTTTATGGTCGCCAGTAAAGTCGAGATCGACACACTGTCTTATAAAGAGGGTGCGGTTGCGGCGCGTTGGAGCTGCGATGGGTCAACGGCATTTGAGCTAAGTGAGTCAGATCGCAAAGAAGTCGGCACGTCCATCATCCTTCACATCGGCGATGACTCTGCGGAGATGCTCGAGTCCGAGACTATCAAAGGCCTTATTCATCGTTACTGCGCCTTCATCCGCTATCCAATTAAATTGGCCGACAGCGGCGAAGTCTTAAACGAGACTAGACCACTTTGGACGCGGTCACCGACTGAGTTAAATGACAAAGACTATATCGACTTCTTCCAAAAGCTGTTCCCCGGCAGCCCGGATCCCCTGTTTTGGATCCACTTGAATGTGGATTACCCATTTAATTTAAAAGGGGTGCTCTACTTCCCTAAATTGAAGCACGAACTAGACGCGTCGCAGGGCGAAGTTAAGCTTTACTGCAACCAAGTTTATGTCGCAGACAATACTAAAGAGCTGATCCCTGAGTTTCTCACCCTTTTAAAGGGCGTGATCGACTGTCCAGATCTGCCGCTGAATGTGTCTCGTAGTTACCTGCAAAACGATCCAACCGTGCGCAAGATTTCTGAGCACATCACGAAAAAAGTCGCCGATAAATTGTCCGGCATGGCTAAGACCGAGCGTGAGACTTACGCCAAGTTCTGGGATGATATTCATCCTTTCATTAAGTTCGGCATGCTGCGTGATCATAAGTTTTTTGAAAGAATGCAGGATTATCTGCTGTTCAAAACAGCCGATGGTGAGCATCTGACTTTGGATCAATACAAAGAAAAAATGACAGGCAAAGTCGAGGACGGCACGGTCATCTATGCTAGCGATCCAAAAGCTCAGGTGTCTTACTTGCGTCTGCTCAAAGAAGAAGGCATGGAGGTCGTCATTGCAGATACGATGATTGATCAGCACTTCATCCCTTACTTTGAGATGCAAACAGGTCGTAAGTGGAAATTCAAACGAATTGATTCGGATCTATCTGAACACTTACTTGAGGGCGCAAAGCCTGACATCGTGGTTGATGCCAAGGATAAAGCCACGACTACCGAAAAAATCGATAAGGTCTTCCGTGACAACTTAGATCAGCAGCAGGTGAAAATCCGCGTTGAGTCCTTTAAGTCAGATAAAGTTCCGGCGATGCTCCTGATCGATGAGAATGCCCGCCGCTTAAAGGATATGGCTCGCTCTAATGGCGCAATGGCAGCATTTGCTGTTGGTATGCCGGAAGAACGCACTTTAGTCGTGAACCAAAATAGCCCAGCGATTAAAAATCTAATTAAGCTGTCGCAAACCTTCAACCGTCACGAAGAAGTGAAGCTGATGGTCAACCAAATCTTCGATTTGGCTTGGCTGCAGCAGGGTGAGTTCTCGGCTGAGATGATGCAGTCGTTTATCGATCGCAGCGCTGCGATTCTCGGACGGCTTGGTGTTTCAGACGTTTTGCTAGCGCAGTGATGTCTGGTAACCCGTAGTCACGTTTTTTGAAGAAAAGAGGAACTGGCATGCAACAGGAGCAATTTGCTCACATCAAGAAGCTGTTTCAAGAAACCGTGCCAACGGTTGATTTTGCCAGCTTGCGTTACCACAGCGATTGTGACGATTTAGTGGCTGTGCGCCAGGACGTGCTGGAACCTCTTCGCACCAATCGGGACCAAGGGGTCATGGTAACCGTACATCACCGAGGTGGAATCGGTTACGGTGCCACCTCGGAGCTCACCCCGGCTGGACTTCGCGAGGCATTTGCGCGGGCAGTTGCATGGGCAGAGCGCCTCGGCTCGGTAGCGGTGACCGACTTTTCTAAGATTGATATGCCGCACAAGCGAGGAGAGTTTAAAAGTCCAGTCAGAGAACCATGGGACGGGTTGTCCCTTCGGTCAAAGGTTGAGATGTTGAGTGATGCCTCGCGGCGTCTCAAGCGTGGTAGCAGCATTGTCGATTGGTCGGCAGACCTGTGGCACTTGCGCAGCGACCGCCTCTACTTGACGAATGGCGGTGGTGAGATTTACCAGTCGTTTGATCGCATGGTTCCGTCTCTGAGCGTTACTGCCAACAAGGGCTCTGAAACGGTAACCCGGACCTTCGGCCACATGGCGGTTTGTCGCCAGCAGGGCTTTGAACTTCTTGCCGAAACTGGCTTCAATGCTGCGAGTGAGCAACTGGCTGAGGAAGCCTTAGAACTACTTGCCGCGCCTAACTGCCCGTCTGGTCAAATGGATTTACTGTTGGCTCCAGATCAAATGGTGCTGCAGATTCACGAATCGATCGGCCATCCCTTGGAACTAGACCGTATTCTCGGCGACGAGCGTAACTATGCCGGTACCAGCTTTGTAACCATGGATATGTTTGGGCGCTATCAATACGGTTCGCCACTGCTCAATGTCACCTTCGATCCGTCACGGCCTGAGCAAGCGGCAAGCTATGCTTTTGATGACGAGGGAAGCCCGGCAGAGCTGCAGTACATTATCAAGGACGGGATTTTGCTGCGGCCTCTTGGTGGAACAATTTCGCAGGCTCGTGCCGATTACGACGGTGTGGCCAGCGCTAGAGCTGACAGTTGGCGCAGGCCAGCTATCGACCGGATGTCGAATCTGAACGTCGAGCCGGGCACTGTCTTCTTCGAAGATATGATTGAGGGTGTAGAGCGTGGCATCTACATGCAAACCAACTGTTCCTGGTCTATTGATGACTCACGAAACAAGTTCCAGTTTGGTTGTGAGCGGGCTCAACTGATCGAAAATGGCAAGCTCACGAAGGTGGTGAAGAAGCCAAATTACCGCGGCATTTCCTCAAACTTCTGGCGCAGTCTGAAGAGCGTAGGCCACTTAAGTAATTTGGAAGTTCTGGGTACGCCCTATTGTGGCAAAGGTGAGCCGAATCAGGCCATCACAGTGGGCCACGCAAGCCCACCGTGCTTATTTGCCAATGTTGATGTCTTCGGAGGAGAATAATCATGCAACAGTACTTTTATGATCTGGCTGATTTCGTGGGCGGACTGTTGCAGAAGGGTGAGGTTTATACATCTTACCTATCCGGCGAGAATTCCGATTTTTGTCGCTTCAGCGGTGGCAAGGTGCGGCAGGCTGGTGGAGTGAAGCAGCATAGTTTATCGCTGCGACTAATTAATGGTCAGCGACATGCCCAAGGATCGTTGTCTCTGAGCAGTCACAAGGATTCGGACCGTCAGCAAATAAAAGATTTGCTAGGTACTTTGCGCGATCAACTAGCGGAGCTGCCAGAAGACCCATATTTGCTTTATGCGACGGAGGTGCAATCGAGCGAGGCGCGGCGTCAAAATCTCCTTCCTGACAGTCGTGACGTCGTAGCAAATATCATTGAGCGTGCAAGTGGCCTAGATCTCGTAGGTATTTATGCTGCAGGCTCGATTTACCGTGGTTTTGCTAACTCACTTGGGCAGCGCAACTGGTATGAAAGTTATCCATTCAACCTAGACTGGAGTCTCTATCTTCAGGGCGACAAAGCTGTGAAGACTAGCTATGCTGGCTTCGCCTGGGAAGACGGCGCTTTCGCTCAGAAATTGGCCGACGCTAAGTCTCAGCTGGCTGTGCTCAAGCTGCCCCCTCGCACCATCAAGCCCGGCCAATATACAGTATATCTTGCACCCGCAGCTTTGGCGGAAGTCACGGATATGTTGTCGTGGAATGCGTTCGGTCTCAAAGCGCATCGGACTAAGCAGACATCGCTGTTGAAAATGGTGGAAGCCGGAGTCTCAATGAATTCTGCAGTGACGCTGCGGGAAAATACGGCAGAGGGTCTGGCTCCGGACTTTAGCGACTCGGGATATCGCCGTCCGTCACAGGTCAATCTGATCACCAAGGGTGACTATCAGGATTGTTTGGTATCTCCTCGTTCCGCCAAAGAATATGGGGTCGCGACCAACGCCGCAGGTGACGGCGAATCACCGCAGTCCCTTGAGCTTGCCGCTGGCACCATCGCGCGCACGGATGTGCCAAAGATCTTAGGTGAAGGTCTCTACATTAATAACCTCTGGTATCTAAATTATTCTGATCAGTCAGCTTGCCGCATGACTGGGTTGACCCGCTTTGCCTCTTTCTGGGTCGAGCAAGGTGAAATCAAGCAGCCACTCAATGTGATGCGCTTTGATGAATCAGCCTTGCGAATGCTTGGCGATAAGCTCGTTGGCTTGACTAAAGAGCGCGATATGATCATGAGTGCTCATACTTATGAGAGACGTTCCGTGAATAGTGCACATCTTCCGGGAGCTGTGATAAAAGACTTTAGCCTCACCCTGTGAGGCTCTAGCAATGGTGCTTTATAAATTGAGGTAGCGGTTGTGTGGAAATACTTCGTAACCAACTTAGATCTAAGGGCTAACTTCAATGCGTCAAGGTTGCTTGGACAGCTTCTTTTCGGCCTTGTAATTCTGTTAGGTTCACACACCGAAATTGCGGCCGCTCGCGATGTCCCAGCCGGTTTTGTGACTACCTCAGGTACCAAATTCGTCCTTGATGGAAAGCCGTTTTACTTTCAAGGCACCAACGCCGTGCGCTTCGGCACCACAGCCAGTGAGCCCGAGGGCCAAATCTACTGGGCGATGCGAGAATATGCAGCGCGCGGTTTACGTGTCGTGCGTTTTTGGGGCTTTTCCTGCCAGGGCTATCTGGATGGTTCTGCGTCCATGATTGAATGGGCTAGCAAGGATCAAATTGGCTACAATGAGGGCGCCTTGCAGCGACTTGATGCTACCCTTGATGCGGCGCGTGCAGCCGGTTTAAAAGTGATTCTGCCGTTGGTTAATTTTGAGCCATCTTATTGCGGAATGGAGTGGTGGACCAAGCAAGTCATCGGCAATAGTGACAAGCATTTGTTTTACACCGACGATCGCGTGAAGAATGCTTTCAAACGCCATGTTGCAACGCTACTTAATCGCGTTAACACGCGGTATCAGTCAACTCTCGGGCGGAGCATTCGCTATAAAGACGATCCCACAATTATGGCGATTGAAATTGCGAATGAGCCACACACTGAAGATTACTATGAATGGAACAGGGGGCTCCCAGCAGGTGAGCTGGTCTACAACTTTCTGAACGACATGTCTTGGTACCTGCGGAGTTTAGATCAATCGCACCTGATATCCACAGGTGAAGAGGGCTACAAGACAACGATTGATGGCTATTACGATACCTACGATCACGTCTGGATTAACAACGGATCAAAGGGAGTCAATTTCGAGAAAAATGTGACCTTATCGCAAATCGATTTTGCGACGGTGCACATTTATCCTGACAACTGGAACATTCCTTCTCACCAGATGTACTGGGTGGAACAGCACCTAGTGAAGCGTCGTGCCGACATCGCCCATAATGCTGGCAAGCCGATTGTGCTCGAGGAGTCTGGATTTAATAATGACGGAGGCTGGTGGGGTTATAAATTAGGCTACGGCAGTAACCCCTCATGGTACCTATCGCAAATGTATGAGTTCGCTAATCGCTATGGTTATGCAGGGACTTTGATTTGGGAACTAATGCCAAGCGGTTTCCGGGCAGGCGGTTACGATTACGATACGAACCATCCGGTCGCGGATGTGGTCACTCGTCAGGCGTCGTACATGAACGGGAAAAGTAATTAAGCCCTTAGCGTCTTTTCTCTGGCTGATTTTGCCCTAATTACGGGTGCTTATGGTATTTTTGCAAAAAAGCCTAAACTTTTCGCGAAAAACAGCCGACTGGGGTTAAGAAGGCAAAAAACAGATCCCTCTAACCGAGGGGAGGGCTGACCATGAGCAGCGCGAAATTTACGGTCGTCATCGTTGGGGCACTGATCTCCACGGGCTACGTGCTCAGCCATACTCAGGAGCAGCGGAGTCGGCTGGTATTGGCTCAGCAGGCACAAGAGATCAAGCTAGCCAGCCTTAAGGTAGCCATGGCTCGCCAGCAGGCAAACCGTGAGGCCTATGTGGTGAAGGAAAAGGTGCGGTTAAATTCGACCGGGAAACAACTGGCCGAAGCTCGTCGCGCTCTGGCTCAACTCATGAACCAGTGGAACGATGCGCGTGAGCAAGTGCTAGCTAACGGTCGAGTGGCGGACCCCACTGACGAGCTCCGTGATGAAGAACGTCGGCAGGCAGAAATGCGCAAGCAAATGGATGTCCTGACCAAGCGTATCGGGCAGGTCGAGGTCAAAAAGACTGCTCATATTGCCGAGATGGAAAAGCAAAAGCGGGTCTCTCAAGGTGAATATGCCTCACAGACAGAGGCATTGTGGCAGGATATCGATCAGCTGCAAGCACTTCAGCCTGACCCCAGAGCGCCTAAAGATGCCGGCGGCGAGCGCAAGGAGGCAGATCAGCAATTGGCTGATCTGCAGGCGAGCGAGTCGACCTTACAGCAGCAGCAGATCTACTTGGAACAGTCTCATCACGATCTGATCCGGCAAGTAACTTTGATGTACGCGAATCAGCGCGCGGATTTGAGTGCGCAGCGCGAAAAGCTACAGCAGCAGATCGCGTCGAGTGCGGCTCGGTGCGACGAACTTAAGATTGAAATAGCCGATCACAACAAGCGGATGGACACCGACAAGGCGGTAGCCAGGATTCTTCAAGACCGAGTCAAGACTCAGGAAGATCTAGTTGCGCAGTTGACGACAGATTTGGCGACGGTTCGGCAACGGGTCGACAGCGTTGTGCTGGCACATTGAGCTGTAGCAGATTGTGGGTTTTCTATTCTAAGGGTCGCGTGTTAATCTCGGCGCTCTGTTAACATTTGTCATGATCTGGGGCGCGTTACTCCATGCAGACACCTTCGGCTCCTCCACAGAAGGCCGGTTTTGATTTTGCGTTTTTAATGCTGCTGCTCGCGGCAATTTACTTGCCATTGATGTTCGCCGTCCCATTGCCGACGACGGGAGATCAAAAGACCTATATCGCTCAAGCCTTAGAAATGGCAGAGGCTCATTCCTGGTTTAAGCAGACACTTTTTGAGTTGCCCAATTACTACAAAGGGCCACTCATGTTTTGGTTGCTGCGCCTTGGCTTTATCGCCTTTGGGGTGACGCCAGCAGCCTTGATATACATGAATATCGCCGGCTACGCCTTGGCCGCTTGGATCATATTCTGGTTCATGCAGAGGCAGTTGCCACGCGAACGAGCGATAGCGATCATGGTGCCAGGTCTCTTATTCCTGAGCAGTGGTGCCTATTCGCATGCCTTGGCTGCACAAATGGAGGCGCCACTTATTGCATGTTATGCCGTGTTTATGGCCTTGCTAGGCGGCGCCGAGGCTGGTCCAGCTGGTCAGCAGAGTAGGCGCATGGCATGGGTGATGGCAGGTGTAGCTGGTTTACTGAAATCACCATTGCACAGTGCCCTACTAGGCTGTAGTGCGCTTCTATACTGGTTGTTCACAAAGCAATTGGCGGGCTTGGCTCGTAGGATCTCCGAATGGCTCAGTGTTTTATTGGGTGTTGCTGTGTGTGTAGGTGGTTTTTTACCAGCAATGGTGACCGACTTTGACGCGTTTTATGCCACTTATATCGAACGCGAGCATTTGACGCGAGGAGTCAATCAGAACAGCCTCCTTGGAGCCTTGGGGCCTTTTTTTGGTGGTCAGTTGCAGCCCTGGATCTTGCTGCTGATAGTTGCAGTGCTTGCAGGGCGGTGGCGGCGTTCAAAGGTATCTGATGATTTGCCTGCGCGGCGTAATCTGTGGCTCTTAATTGCAGCGATGATAGTTCCGACGGGACTCTTCTTTGCGATCCATTTTTTTCATAGCGACATTTATTTCCTTCCGTTACTGCCGGCTATAGCCCTGCTGTTTGGTTTGGTCATGTCTCGTTTAGAGTGGGTCAATCCGGCGGCGCTTAAGCTTTGTCAGTGGGTATTGTTTGTTGTGGTGACGATCGTGTGCGTGGCAATGAGTGCCGTCGTTTTGCGGTTCCGACCATTTCCCGCGTGGTGGGGATTTTGGACCGATCTCGTGATCTTCGCCTCTCTGTTCATCTGTATAGGGTCATTGCTGCTAGGGTTTCGAGGTCGGGGTCTACTGTACAAAGTGCGGTGTTGGTTTGTCTCTGTTGCAGCGTTATATGCAGGATTTGGTCAGGTATTAACCGGCTTTGAACGGCATGAGGTTAATTCATTTTTGACGGCTAGCTCCGGCTACGAGGCGCGAACTTGGGCGCGGTTAAACCTCACGGAAAACCTTTGGTCTGATCAGGGTCTACTCACCGTGTTGTTGTCTCGACGCATCACGGCGGTAAATACGATAGCGGATCTGCAAAAAGCGTTGTCAGAGGGCACATTATTATATGTGCTGGACGATAAACAATTAGCAGTTGTCCGTGAGACAATCGCTAATTTGCCAGAAAAATCCCTAAAAGTGGTGCCGTATTACACGTGGCGAGTCCACGGCAGGGCAGCTAATGGGGAGCCGGTTTGGGCCGAAGCTTGGCGTACTCGGAGTTTGTCGCCCCTTGAGCAGACTGAATATGCAGTGATTGCTGAAAATCGCTAAGCGTTGCAGACATTTCGCTTTTGATTTCTGTTTCTGCAGCAGTCCAGATCCGCGTTAGGTCGAAGTTAAATTAACGCGCAGATTTTCCGTCGTATCGAGGAGATAGGCGAAGAAGAAAGTGCGTTTAGAGTTGCGAAACAGCAATTCTCGCATCCATTAAGCTGGATGTGTCAAGTAAAAAATCTGTGTTTTGTTTATCTATAATGTCAAGTCATGATATAATTTAGTTTAGTCATAAAACCTGCCGTTACTATAAATGCAGAGGCAGGTAGGTGTTGAATGCGATTAATGCTAAACAAATTGCGTCTGAGCCTCACTGCAGAAGTGACTCCGGAAGACAATCCGCAGCGGGTTGAGCAGGCACTTTTGCGTGGCAATAAATCGATGGATAAATTGATCGCGACCGGCCGCATCCAGCGATTTCATATGACTAACTTGTTAGAGTGGGCGCGGCTTGAGGCCGAAAAACATGGTCACAGCATGCGGGTTGTGGTGGCTATTGGTATCCCCAAGACTAGTGACATTACGGTTCATCGCCGCACATTTCTCGATCGATTTCATGGTCTGGTCTGCCGCATCAGTATTGCGCCAGACAGCACCATAGCCGATACGCGTCTGGCATTGGCCGTCAGTGCTTTGATCGCAGAGGCTACTGGCATTGATGTCGAACGTATAGACGATGAGGCCGTATATGAATCTCTGAAGCTGGCTCGATCAGCGCGTCAAGTTGAGGACTTCCCCATACCCTTGTACCGCCCCAGGCAGTGGAAGTTATGGTATGACTTGACGGAGGGGGTGTCACTACGCCGCAATACTGATGGTCAAATTGCCTTGCATGTAGAGGATCCAGAGGGGCTCTCCGAGTCACTCGACAAAGTGCAAGAGGCAGAGTCAGGTATGATGGCTCGATTAATGGATCCTCTCAGTGGTTTGGCGCTCACAGATGTTGCCACAATCATGGGGCGCTTTTCCTCGTTGATGCGCCGCATGGCGCGGTATTCACGGCATCGCCGCAGCGGTTCGGGGGGGCGCTGGGTGCTTTGGCACCATGCAGATGTCGGTGGTCGAATGGGGCGCCGTAAGGCTGCCACTGTTCGCACTGTCGAGGTCACTGCCGAATTAGCTGCAGACAAAATGCAGTGTTTCATGACAGTGAAGCCACTTGTTTCAAAGGGAGCCTCGATCCCTCGTGAGGAATTGCGAGCCTTGCTGCGGATAGAAGGCGTGGTCGATCCTTTCATTGACGAACTTGATCGCATAGAAAAAGAAGTATCAAAAGGCCACGCAGTGATTGCGCGTTTGGTAGCTGCTGGAAAGGTGCCGGTCTCTCCTGACCAGCCGATGCTCAGGCTTGCTATCGTCGCGGAAGAGCGGGCACCAGTCGTGCTGAAGGAGCTGCTGGAGCGCTCCGTCTTAGATATTCGCCAACTTCAACCTAAGCGCTTTGTCGGAGTGGGGGCGCTGGTGGCGGTCGTCGATTATGCAATTCCTGGTGTGAACGGACGCGATGTCCTGGGTAAGGAATTGCCTTTTAGAGCGCAGGTCTTTGATGAGTTTGTTGCGGGTCAAGGTGTGGAACGGCGCGGCGAAGTGTTTTTTGCACGCGATGCTGGCGTGGCTCGGATCAAAGGTAACGAAGTGCTGATCGATTCAGCTATGCAATTTCCGGGCAATGTGGATCTTACCACTGGCGACATTGAAGCACCGGGCCCACTAGCAATCGGTGGCAGCGTTGAGATGGGAGCGTCAGTTATTGCTAAGGGCCCCGTTACAATCGCACAGGCTTTCGCGGGCAAATATCTGCGAGCGAATGGTGGCTTGACCATCCAAGGCGGAGTACAAGGTCAGCGCGGCAGTGTCCTTGTGGTCACTGGTGATGTGTCTATTCGATTTATGCAGAGTGGGACCATACGTTGTCGCGGCAATGTAGTTATAGAATCCAATATGACTGGTGGCATTATAGAGGCCACTGGAACCGTCACTGTCGTGGATCCTCAGGGCGGAATTTTTGGTGGTCAAGTTATAGCTGGTCAGACAGTCAGTGCGGCTAATTTTGGCCGTGATGGTGGGCAGACTGTACAAGTTTGGTTTGGCTCGGCAGTTCAGTCTGTAAGGCGGCGTAGTAATCTAACTAAGCGACGCGCACAGCTCATAGCTAGATTAGAAACTATGGAGCGCTCCGGCATAGGTGGGGCTGGTAAGTTGACAGAACGTGCAGCTAAGCGGGGTGATCGCCGCTTGGTCCGAGAGGCTATGGATAAGATAAGCGCAATTATAAAACGCCTTGAAGACTTAATTGCCAGTTTGAATACCGAAACCGTTGCTTCTCAAGCTCATTTTCTCGAAGCGAAAGGGACTCTCGCTCGGGGGACCTTGATCGCCCGCGATACCCAAAATATGACGGTAGAATCTTCGGTTATTGGAGTGCGAGTGGTTTCAACTAATTCCGGTCTAGTGCTGTCCGCGGTTGCGGAAAAAAAGGCCGACGACCCAGCAGCTTAAACCACTTAATCATGAACCAATTC
>CAIWTN010000174.1 GCA_903915625.1 uncultured Pseudomonadota bacterium
AGGTCAAACGCGGGCCCACCTTGGCAGGCACCGCCGACATTGGATCTATGCTGTTTTGGGCAGGCATCTGTGATCTGAAGAACGATTTCTGGAGCGCCAGGTCGACAGTTACTGCCGCCGCATTTCACTTTTACCTTACGGCCGCAAATGTTCTTCCGCTGCATGATTTGCGTGCACTCTGGGATACCGTTGGCGTTTGGTGGGCATTCTTCACCGTCCCAAATCTCGGGGTCGCCAAAGGTGTCGCTGGGTGCGATGTACCATTCTTTGACATTCTGGAAGCCCATGCAGGCAAAGTTTCCCGGTCCTGGACCGTTTCTGTAGTCTAAGTGGCCGCCAAAGTACGTGGTCCGCACCAGAGTGGTGGAGTAGCCGCGTTGGCCGTAGGCACCCGCAGTTTTGCTAGTGTTTGTAGTGCTTTTGGGGTGGCACCCAACAACTGCAGCGATCAGCCATAGGCCGCCAACAATTTTAACTGCGCTAAGTATTTTTTTCATATGCAACCATTAAAAAGTTCATAAAATCAATTGCAATTGCTATGCCATCTATAGAATTCATATTAAAATATGTTTTTGCTGGGTTTTTCATTAACCTCCGTGGCTATTTTTTGTAAATTGATTTGACGATAAACATGATCTTTATAAATATTTGATCTCGTCAAGACGTGGAGTCCGTTGCCGTTTTCACCCCTAATGATCCAAAAAAACGGATTCTTTTATAGATTGTCTTAATAACTATAGCATTCACTAGCTCGTCCGTGCTATTGTTCGGCCGTTTTTGCAACGACTCTGTTTGCAAAGCCCTCACATAGGTCCAACCAAAAATGCATCATATGGGTTACGACTCGGTCATTGCCAAACCTGTATTTTTCGCCACCAGCAGGCGGCGCGGTCGCATGTTCGCCGCAGCCTTCGGAGGTAGTCTCGGATTACTCCTTGGATTAGCGGCGTTTTCTGGCCTATCGCTGCTCCGCGGCGAGGTTCGGCAACCTGGCGCCGAGACCATGCAGGCACCACTGATGACTACGGCCTCGTTGGCGGGCGTCACCCCTGCTGACGATGACGGTGTTAAGCCTCTGGCACTGCTGATCGAAGGTGGTCCAAATGCTGAGACTACCCCTGAAATTCTCGATATCTTGGCTTTAGAAAAGATTCCAGCCACGTTCGTGCCCCTTGGCCGCCAGGCACTGCAGGAAACTCAGCTCGTACAGCGCATTTACAGCGAGGGGCATGAGATTGGGCAGCCGCGCCAGCCGGCGACCTGGCAAGCTGACAATTTGACGCAGCTACTGGAAGTGCGGTCCACACTCCGGATCCTCGAAGCACTGACGGGCCACAGCACTCTGTTGCAGGTGGAGTCCGTGCCCGCGTCGATAAGTTACCTGCAGCCACAGCCCGTAATGAGTGAAACTGCACCCAATGGCACTGTTATCGTGGCGAGTGCTGGTGCTCAAGAAGAGCTCATGCAGTTAGACGTGAACGGTCCACTGGCGAAAACGGTATCGACTCGGGATGGGTTTGTTCTAGTTTTAACTGATAAGGCTGGCGATCGCTTAGCTGCAGTTCTGCCCGCAATAATTAATGACCTGCGTGCTCGCGGATATGCGTTCACTACGTTATCTAGTCTGCTCGGCAAGCAACGCGAAGACGTCATGCCGAAAGTGAACTCGGTGATTGACCGTTTTCTGGCCAAGGCCAACCGGATGATGTTGTCTTTGCTGAGCCTCGGTACACGAGGGAATAAATTACATCGGGCGCTCGAGTGGATATTTGCTGCGGGTGCATTTGTAGCTATGGTCCGCACGATCATTATGGTTGCTTTTGCAATCATTCAGAGTCGTCGTGATCGCCTGATCCGGGCGGCGGAAGGTCCCGGCGTTCCCGGCGGTGGGGCGGCGGCAACTCTAGGGCGAGTCAGTGTGCTGATCCCGGCCTACAATGAGGTTCTCGCAATTACCAATGTGATCGAGCATGCACTGCGGAGCCAGTACCCTGACTTTGAAGTCGTCATGATCGATGACGGATCGACGGACGCTACCTATGCCACTGCGGAAAAAGCCTTTGGCAATCACCCTCTGGTACGCTTGGTGCGGAAAAGTAACGGTGGTAAAGCCTCGGCTCTGAATGCTGGTTTGCGGGTGGCTACTGGAGACGTCATCGTTTGTATCGACGGCGACACTCTGATGACACCGACTACGATTGCTGAGCTGTTATTTAAGTTTCGTAATCCTCGTGTCGGAGCCGTTGCGGGCTGCGTTAAAGTTGCTAGCCCACGCAATCTATTGACGCGTTGGCAGGAGGTCGAATACGCCATTGGGCAAAATCTCGATCGCCAAGCACTCGAGTTAGTGAACGGTATGAATACGGTGCCGGGTGCAGTCGGAGCTTTCCGTCGCGATGTCGTCAAAGAGGTGGGTGGCTACGAGTCGGACACCCTTGCCGAGGATACGGACATCACGCTGCGCATTCTGCGGGCAGGTTACTTGGTCGGTTATGCGCCGCGTGCCATTGTCTATACCGAAGCGCCAGAGACGATGAACCAACTGCTGCGTCAACGCTTTCGTTGGTCATACGGCGCCTTGCAGACGCTTTGGAAGCACCGCGCAGCCTTCTGTAGTCGCTCATGCCCGGGGCTCGGGTGGTTTACTCTGCCACAGGTTTTGATCTTTCAATTGATGTTGCCATTTCTAGTGCCGATAGCTGACGCGTTTATGATTGCCGGCTTATGGTCCGGTGGCGGCTGGCATGTGCTTGCCTATGGCCTGATTTTCCTCGCCGTTGATCTTGTGGCGGCTGGAATCGCGCTGTTCCTGGCTGGTGAACAGCGTCGACTCCCGTACCTGAGCTTGATGCTGGTGACACAGCGTTTCGGATATCGCTATTTTGTCTTTGTGCCCCTGGTTAAGGCATTCATGGCGGCAATACACGGCAGAGCCGTCGGTTGGGGGCATCTCCAACGGATGGGGCGAGTGGCGCAGACCGCTTCCTGAGATGATACGTAACGGTGGATGCCCGACGCGTTGCGCGTTGGGCACTTCTGCTTAGCACATGGTCACACTAACCACTCTCTTAAGGCTTGATCGCAAGTGGGTGCCTCAGCGCAGCATTGGCCAGGTCCAGGTAGTTTAATTGGCCGAGCACTGAAATATGTCCGTCCTGTAAATTCAGGGAGGCTTTTGCGTTTGTCTTATTCGATGCTGGCTTTTTTGTGACCGGGGTGCCGAAGGTTCCGCTAGCTACGGTAGACGACCCATAGCGAGCATCCCAAGTAGGTTGGATAGTGGGTCCTTGATAGTTCATTGAGCCCTTCCAACCGTTAATACTGAAGGTAATGTCGCCACCGGCAAAGTAAGGGCCCTCGGCGGCAGGGTTTAACTTGAGGTCCTTATCGGTAAGTTGTGAGTAGGAATTGTCGGGATAGATTGCGGGTATCCAGACATCAGAGATCGATATGATAGTCTGGCAGCCACTGCTGGTAACCACGTTTTCCTCGTCGCTCGTCATCACGCAGCCCTTGGCTCCGTCACTCGATTTCGCTGCTGCGCTGACCGGTTCAGTTTCCTCGCTGAGGCTGAGATTTTTGCTGGCACCGCTTATGTCCGGCACTTGATCGCCGCCAATGCGCGCGATGTTGATGGTGCGGGTTAGCAAATTCTTGGTGTTGTTTTTTTCGATTGTGGCATAGATGGTTGCGCTAAGATTGCCCAGCTCGGCAAGGCACTCTTCTGGGTTTGTCGCGTTTTGAAATGCGCCCACGTTAGCGCCATTATAGCGGCGCAAATCGCCCTCGGGGCAAGTCAAGACGTGTTGAAAATTCAGGGTGGCCTTGGTCACTGTCGTGTCACTGAAGCTGGGGTCAGCTTGAAAACAAGCAGCTAGGTCCGTTTCAAAGAACTTGGCCGAGACTTGGTCGCCCTCGACGGTGTAGGTGTGTCTGCCAAGTACAGTTGATAGGCAGCCGCCAGAACCAGTAGATGTCTGTGCAGGTTGGGTACGGTAAAACTGGGCCATGGTGCTTACAGCACTTACGATGGCAGCTGCATTGGTTGGCTTGAGACTACCTGGGTTTGACAGATCTCGCGCTCTTAAGAACCCGGCAGTAGCTGCAACCGAAGGTGCGGTATTCGACTCGCCGCTGTCTACCTGAGTCTCGGCATAATAATCCTGCGCAGCAGCCTTCTTCGTGGTTTTCGGTTTAGTACAGAACACCAGTGCGGATGTTGTAACCACCAGCAGAATCGTGTGTTTCATAAGGTGTCGCCTAAGAGGAGCCTCGAGAGATCGCTGATCCGTCAAGACCGGTTGCAGTGAACTCCTGCGTTTACTTGGCCGTATCATCGGTACCCTCGGCTACAAACTTTAGGAATTCTTGCGACTAATCAGATTTTTGTCTTTTGCCTGAACTCTACGCTCTCTGGGGTGTTTTTGGGGCTTCGAAAAATCAAGCTAAACACCCATAATATTTAGACTTATTTTTGTTTATTCAAAAAGCTTCTCAATTTTTTCCACAAGATGCCGAAGGGGTCTTTGTAGAGAGCGAGGTCTATTTTCATATGGCCGGTCTCGGTGTGTCATGTCCGCGAGGCCTGCATGGTTAGTTCAGGAGAGGGGGCATCTGTATGGTAACAACCGACTCGAAAATTGCGCGAATTTTTGCTGCATCTTGTTGCTTAGCCGCGGTCGCGATGGTAACTGCGTGCCGGTCGAAAATGGACGTTAAAACGGTAGGGACGCCGCTTTCCTCCCGAAATAGGTTAGCTAAGCCCGTAGAGCAGCCTAACGCGGTGCTGCTTAAAGGGGTGAAGAAGTTCTTTCAAACGCGTGAGACGATCACGATTGAGATCGAACCAGCGGTGATTGACGGGGCACCTAGTTTCACTTTGCTTAATACTACGAAGTCCGGCGATGACGACAGCAAGGCGATGTTAGTGCTGCAGGAAAATACGCCAACTCTAAGCTTGGTGGAGCGGGGCAGTCACTCTCTTAGTCTCAGTGGGGAGGGCAAAGTTACGGTGTCCTTCCATCCAATGGGGGCGGCCTGGAAGAATAAGTTTTATTACGGCCTCAATACTATCAAAGTGATCGCTAACGACCTGGCTAACCCACGCTTTTCGACCGTTCAGTTCACACTTCAAGACTTTGACATCATGGACTTCAGCGTAATGTCATTTGCGGATAAGAACGAGATGCAAACTTTGCCAGATAATGGTGGATATTTTGAAGGCTGGCTAAATGTGGTCGGGCCGGCGCAAGCAGTGTACCAAGACGGCACCAGTGCCTTAACGGCGGGGATGCATAATATCGTCAACGGCTTCTAAGTATAAATAGTTTAGTAAACTAAAAGGCCCTAAACCTCATCCGGTCTAGGGCCTTTTAGTTTTTTCTCTAAAAAGAGAACTTAGAGGGCTTTTTTCGCAGGACACCACGCTAGCTTAGGATTGAACGTGCAGGCAATGTGACAGATCGCAGCGCCAAATGGGCACTCTCCATTGCCGCCGTCCGCTGCGTTAATGTGCAGGGCGATTGATTCAGCGACTGCGCCATTGGCGTCGGTGACTTTTACTTTCGCATCGCCAGTTGCTTTCGCAATTAACGTGCCGTCAGCCGCGACCTCTAGCAATTCTGGGGTAGCAGAGACAAAGGAGTAAGTTCCGCTGCCGCCGAGCGCAGAAAATTTACCTTGTTGGCCGACTCTGAAAGTTTCCGCGGAAGGTACCAGGATTAACTTCTTCGTTTTCAAAGCATCAGATGCTGCACCGGCATCGACGCGGCAGTTACAAGCGGATTCAATGTTAACTTGTGCGCCGGTGGCCTGCAGTAAAGCGCGCGTCTCCGAGGCATTGAGCGAGACGTCGTTTTGTGATTTCAGCAATGCAACCAGGCCGGCGACCAATGGGGTTGCCATAGATGTGCCGGAAAGATTCCCGTAGCTGTTGTCGGGCAGCGTGCTGAGGATATCGGCGCCAGGTGCCGCAATCGAAACTTTGGTGCGGCCATAATTAGACCAGTATGGTTTCTTGTCGGCGCTGTCCGAAGCTGCGACTGCGATGACGTTGGGGAAGTTGGCATTCACTGGATACATTTCAGTGCGGTCGTTGTTGGCGCCTTCGTTGCCTGCAGCTGCAACAAAAATAATGCCAGCATCATTCAGGCGACTAACAGCCTCGATAAGTGGCTTAGCCTGGCTCTCGCTGACATTAGCGCCCCAGCTGGCACTGACCACGTCGACTTTTTTCTCGATCGCATAGTCCATAGCTTTGATGGCGGAGATTAAGTCACCTTGGCCCGATGGGCCAATGAAGCGAAGCGGCATGATCGACACCTGCGGGCTAATGCCGCTGACTGCTCCATCTATGCCGAGGCCACCAATGATGCCGGCGCAATGGGTTCCGTGACCGGGGTTGCCACCGGCTTCGGTAATGTCTTGTGGATCATCGTTATCTTCGATGAAATTGTAGCCACTCACCATATTGCCCTTGAGGTCAACGTGAGTGTAGTCGGTGCCGGTGTCGATCACGGCAACCGTGACTTTGCGGGAGCCCTTGCCTAGGGACCAGGCGGAAGCCGCATTAACTTTTTGTAGCGACCACTGGGTAGCGGTTTCTGTCGTCGAACTTCCGTCAACCAGGCGGAGTTTGAAGTCCTCAACCACGTACTCAACGTCGGGTCTGGCTAGAAGCTTGACCACCATTTTAGCCTCGTCAGCAAGGCTTTCCGTGATACCGAGGTCAACTTTGATCAAGTTCGCTTTCGGGTGGCTATCGCGAATGGTGCCGCCTTCGAAAAAGGCAAAGCTTGCAGCTGCCTGAGCGCTAGTGTTTGACTTAAATTTGATGATGTAATCTTTGGCGAAGGACTGGCTACCAACTAAAAGTCCAGAGAGCGCTAATGCGAATCGCAACCCAAAATGTCTCGCCATGCAAAGCCTCCTTGCCGTGCCGTTGTGTACGTAAAGCAACAGTGAACAACCCTGTCACCGCTGTATCGACTGAGGAACAGTTGGTGTCTTGTAATTTAAGCAATAGTTAGACTGTCCCCAGCGTAACCCGCTGTCAATTTTCTGTAAATATAAAAGTAATTGTTTGCTGGGGCAAAAGCAGCAGACTAATGAAGCCCGATTCCCGATTCCCGATTCCCGATTCCCGATTCCCGATTCCCGATTCCCGATTCCCGATTCCCGATTCCCGATTCCCGATTCCCGATTCCCGATTCCCGATTCCCGATTCCCGAT
>CAIWTN010000175.1 GCA_903915625.1 uncultured Pseudomonadota bacterium
TAGTACGTTGATTTGGCTGGCCTTAGTGCCGTCAGCTGCGATGGGGGGGCATTCCGATGCGCCCCCAACTTGTTTTGACCATCATAACCAAGCTACCGATTTCAATAATGAAACCGTGCTTGACTGGGTGACCAAGACAGCGAATCAATTCAAGTCCCGAGGTCACATTTCTGGTGCTGTTGTCCGCAATTACGGCAACCAAGGCAGCCACATCCACATCTCAGTGCAGATCGGCGACGAAGTCACGGAAGTGATCGAAGTCATCTACAACGAGGCCTTTGGCGATGTGGAAGAAGAGGTCAAAGTCGGCGACCAAGTCGAAGCCTGCGGTGACTACATCACCTCGAATGCTCCATCAGGTCCTTATCCAGCATCTCCAGACGGAGCTATTTTGCACTGGGTGCACATGGCGAATGGCTCCAGCCATCCGCATGGTTATCTGAGAATTAACGGCATGCTCTACGGCGACGAATTGCCCAATGACCGCGGACCGTATCACGGTAACAAACACGGTAACAAACACGGCAACAATCAGGGCCAAAACAACGGCCAGGGTGACCACGGCCAAGATCACACCCAGGACAACGACCACGGCAACAACAAGAACCATGGTCAAAATCAGCAGCAGGGTAAACGCAACCCTAAGCATCAGGGTAAGCATCATCGCCACCACTGATACTTAGTCA
Organism: uncultured Pseudomonadota bacterium; assembly: GCA_903915625.1. Lineage (GTDB taxonomy): Bacteria > Bdellovibrionota_B > Oligoflexia > Oligoflexales > CAIYRB01 > CAIYRB01. The sequence continues at coordinate 687 of CAIWTN010000175.1, forward strand.
GCAAATCTGATTAAAACACGTGCTCGCTAATCATGGATGGTTAGCGAGCATTTGCTTATCCCGGTGTGTATTGTAACTCTCTGGCAATCAACAGCACCGCCACCTACTACCTCGATACCCAGAGTGTCCTGAGAATCTTTAACGCCATGCGCTTTTAGCACTTGGAACATAGTCGCAGCAGGTCCTGTTGCCACTGATTTCATGTCCCCCTGTACCATGATTGAACAACTCGGTCGGGGATCTGGCACCACCGCAGCGCTACAAATGATTGCATCGGCCTTTAGGTGCAACGCACCTAAGCGACCACTAGCATCGCGCAGTCCGGACTGAAACAGAACGTTGATGAGCAGGTCAGCATCGTCCCCTTCAATATTGATAACCTTTAATGCAGGAGATGCAGCTGTCAAAACCGACGAGGATAAAGACACATCACCACCGCAGCCACTTAGAGCTAAAGATGCACAAGCTAGAACTGTTGATATTTTCATAAATTCTCCAATTAATACAGTATATTGAAGCGACTCATCAAGGCAAAAAAAACAGCTTCGCCTCACACCCCCACTCTTAGCAGCTTCATACCGGCAGAGCCACTAACAAAGGCGAGGCTAAAACTGACACTTGTGTGATGAATCACACAGTGTTCAGATTCTAGAGTTAAGGTCTCTACGCGTTGGTTGCGGCAGCTTTTTTTACGAGGTCTATCCCTGATGTTGAGCAGCTTCCTTAGGCTAGTATGTTTCTCGCTGATTAACCCACGCACACGCATGCGCAGGGGTGGCCAGTTCTTGCTACTACTTCTATTAAGCGTCATACCAACCATGAGCTTAAGCGCAGGCACTACCGAGACTTCTGGAAACTCTGCCCCCAACGGCATGACCGAAAGTCTGGATTCACCGCGGCACATGATGCGCCAATTTTTGCCGATCTTGCGTCGTGAAGATGTCGATGCCAGCTTGAGCTACATCCACTTCCCCCGCGGAATGAACTCAGAAAAGCGGCAGAAGACAGCTGCTATGCTGTTAAAACTATTAAATACCCGCGGTCAAATCGACCTTGCACGAATTTCTGAAGACGCTGATGGGCGCCTCTATGACGGTCTCCCACCCCAGATAGAGGTGGTTGGGCAAGTTCAGGTGGCAAATCAAAGTATACCCATAGAACTCGAGCGACTCGCTGTGGCTGCCGATAATCGCTCCGACAATGGCGCCGACAATCGGAAGATATGGCAGTTCTCAAGTGAGTTTGTGCAGAGCGTTCCAGATCTAACTGAACGCCTATCCCACAACGAGTTACTCAACAGCCTCCCATCCTGGCTGCTCGAACCTGCATTTCTCAACATCAAGGCTTGGCAATGGCTGGGACTTTTCCTGGCGTTAAGTCTCGCTATCGGACTTTCGGGGCTGGTTGCCTTTCTGCTGCTGCATGTTGGGCGGCTGATAGGCAGTCGCTTTTCCATCATCATGACCACGGACAGCCAGCGTGAAGCCCTGCCCTCGACGCGGTGGATCGCCGGCGTGCTGACCTTTCGCATGCTCAGAGCCACACTCGAATTAAACTTAGAAACTCGCCAGTATCTGGCCACGAGTGAAAGAGTCGTGCTCATTATCGCATTCGTGATTTTGGCCATGCACCTCCTGCACATCGTGATCACCTATTATCAAGGCACTTTTGATAGCCAAGGTCGGCGCGCGGCAGCCGGCATGCTGCAACCGATTGAAAAAGGGATCAAAGCGCTCATTGTCGTCGTATCAATCCTGGCTATTCTCAGCACCTTTGGCTTTAACGTCACCGCTGTTCTGGCTGGCCTTGGAGTCGGCGGCTTGGCCATTGCACTTGCGGGCCAGAAAACGATCGAGAATTTATTTGGGGGAGTCTCCATAATTTTAGATCAACCGGTGCGCGTTGGAGATTTTGTCCGCTCTGGTGAAATTTCCGGAACGGTAGAAGAAATTGGTCTGAGATCGACCCGACTACGAACCATGGATCAAACATTGGTGACTATTCCCAATGCTGAATTCTCCATGATGAAGCTAGAGAACTTTGAACGCCGAAGTAAAATACGTTGGGCACCAAAGCTGGGACTGCGCTACGAGACCAAACCCGAGCAAATGCGCCTGGTACTCCTACGAATCAAAGAACTGCTGATCGGTCATCCGATGGTACTGAACGAACCAGCGCGCGTCCGCTTCGTTGGGTTTGGGCCATCTAGTTTAGAAGTTGAGATCTTAAGCTTCATCAAGGCACAGGATCTGCACCAGTATTGGGCCGTAGTGGAAGACCTAAATCTGAAACTTATGACCATAGTAGAGGAATGCGGTACTGGCTTTGCCTTCCCCTCAACGACTGTTTACGTCGAACAAAGCGGTGGGCTCGACACGTCGCTACAAGATAGCGCCATTAAACAAGCTCGCGAGCTTTTAGCCGCCAAGGCCATGCCGCAGCCATTTTATCCACAGACTTGGGAAGAGCCGCGCACCGACATCCTGTCGTTTGGACCGCATGGCTTAGCAGACTATCCAAATCCTAAGGAGGTCAATCCAGCCGAGTAAGTCAGTCCTACTGCTTGCCTCGCAGCAAGGTCCGGATAGCCTCCACCTGCACATCAGTAAGGACGCCCATAAAGCGCCGCAAAATCCGGCCGCGGCCATCCACTACCAGACTCTGCGGTAATACTTCGATACCCAGAGTCTGAGAGATGGTCCCATCCTCGTCGACACCGATTGGATACTTGTGCGGGTGCTCGGCCTCTGACTCACCAACTTGAGCAACGGAGTCCATGGTGGCAATGCCCACCATAGACTTAGGAAACTCTGCCGCCAATTGATCCAACTGTGGACGTTCTTCGCTGCACGCCGTACACCAACTCGCCCAAAAATTGACGAAAAAAACCTGCCCATGCCAATGATCAAGGTCGACATCGGGATCGCTTGGCTTCGGTGCAGGCAAAGGAGACCATTGGCCTATAGTTTTGACCTTTGCCGGTTCGTCGTCGTCATCTGACTCGTCTGCGCCTGCTGAGTCGTCACTCAAGGCTGAGTCTCCAGCTCCAGGGACAACCTCGCGCTTCTCAAACCAAAAGAAGCCTGCGACCAAAAGTCCGACCAGTGCCAGATTGCCAACCACAATCAAAATGATTCTTGAGGCTTTGCTCACTTATGGGGACTCGAGTCTGCAGTCGGCAAGGACCCACTTGCGCTGAGGTCTTCAGGCCTATGCTTCTTGCTCTGCCGATAAAGATAATACACACCGCTGCCAATCATTATGATGGGTGCGGCCGACAATAAACCTGTACCAGCTAAAATGGCGCCGGCTGCCGGATCTTCGCCGATACCACACACCGCACATGCCGAAGCATGGGTGGCACCAAAGATCATATACAGAAGTGAGGTCAGCATCGAGGCCTCCCACGAGATTGCAATCTATGAAACCCGACCGAACACCGCGGGCTTAAGCGAAATACACTAAACGGTAAAGGATCGGCCATACGCCAACGACGAACAGCCAAAATACCTGCATAGCCTGCAGTGCCCCGAGGCTCAGCCGACCTTGCAGCATCCGCATGTACAGGAATGCCATCACTAAAACCGCGGCAAGCACATGAATACCGTGCGAGCCGATAATCATAAAGAAAGTCGCTCCGAAAATCCCAGAGCGCATCGTCATTCCGTACTGCACCAACTTCACCCACTCGTACCCTTGGAAGCCGACAAAGCAGGCTCCCAGGGTGATTGTTACCAACAGTAACAATTGTGCTTTCGTGCGTCCTTCGGGGTACTTATAGGCACGAGCAGAAAGCCAAACCGTCACGCCACTAGCCAAAAGCAGGGCGGTATTGAAGGCGGTTGCTGCAACAGGCAGCCGGACATCTCCTGGAGGGGCCCAGTTGCCAAAGAGCTGAGCTCTGATCACATTGAAAGCACTGATCAGCGCACAAAAATACATAACCTCGGTTAAAATCAGCACCAAGGTCGCTATCACTGCACTCGGAATCAGCGGCTGCCGGCCCCTAGGTAATGCCCCAGGCACATTAATCGCCGTCGCCATATCAAACCCTCACTCTCACTTATTGAGCGGCACCATGAGTAGCGCCGGCCTCGGCTCCGTGCTCCGCGCCATGCTCACCGCCATGTCCGCCAGCTTCGTGCGCCTTTTTCATATCTTCGTCATACTTGTAAGAGGCCGGCTTTGTCCAGTTGGACCCATTGTACTTTTGCACGTCAGCAGCGACGCCAAAGTAGAAGATCGCCACTGCAGCCAGCATTGTCAGCAAAACGTACCAGATGTACTTCTTCTCGACGTTCAGGTGCATGAAGAAGGCAGCCACGATAAGAGCCTTAACTACAGCAATCCCAAAAGCGGTAATTAGAGTCAGAATCTTATTGCCTAACATCGGACCGGTAATACTAACGATCAGCAAAACCAGCAGAACTGCCCAGATCTTAACATAGTAGCTAGGCGCATGCGGCTCGTGATGATGGTGACCAGGTCCAGTATGATTGTGCGCGGCGTTGCCTTCGCTCATCTCAATCTCTCCTTACTTCGCGATGTAGATCAGTGGGAACAGGAAGATCCACACGATGTCGACAAAGTGCCAGTACAAGCCGATATACTCGACCCGCTGAAGATTCTTGCCCCGCACCGCATCAAACGCGATGATTCCCATACAGATCATGCCGCCAATCACGTGCAGGCCATGCAAACCGCAAGCCGTGTAATAAAACGACCAGAAGGTGTTGGTGGTAATGGTAAAGCCATGGCTGATCTCGCCAGTCCACTCAATTGCCTTCACCACGAGGAAGTTGAGGCCACCACCGATAGTGAGTAGCAAGTAGCCAGCAGCCTGTGGCCCTTTGCCCCGCTCTGCGGCGTCGTGAGCCAGCACAGCGAACAAGCTAGAGGTCAGCAGAATGAAGGTATTGATGGCACCTGCAACCGTGTTCGTGTGCGACGCAGCATCCGACCAAGAGTCGTACATGAGACGCATCATCAGGTAGCTTGCGAGCAAGCCGCCAAAGATCACGATTTCAGATCCGATAACCCACCACAAAGCTAGTTTGCCTGTGGGGATTCCGGTTGCACTTCGTTGAGTCGCTATTGGTATCGCGGTCGCCACGTCTGCCTCACCTCAAGTTCAAGTAGCGGGTTCGTTCTGCGGCCAGTAGTCCGATTCACGGCCGGGCACACTGTACTCATAAGGTCCACGGTGACAATTTGGCAGTTCAGCAAAATTGCCGTGCGGCGGTGGCGAAGGTGCCACCCATTCCAAAGTATTCGCATTCCATGGGTTAGCGCCGGCCTTACGACCACGGAACATGCAGTAGAAGAAATTGATGAAGAAGATCACCTGAAAGCCAAGCATCACCAACAGTGAGATCGTCGCGAACTGGCGAGCAAAGATCAGATTTGGCTGTCTCAGCTCGGGGAAGTTTAGCAAGTCGAAGCTACGCCGGTGATCGCCTGCTGCACCAGTGTAAAAGAGCGGCAGGAAAATACCGTTGAATGGAATAGCTGTGCCCCAGAAGTGCACCTTACCCCAGAAGTCGTTCATAAAGCGGCCGAACATTTTGGGGAACCAGTAATAGATCCCGGCAAACACGGCAATTACAGCGATCGGAATGAAGGTGTAATGGAAGTGGGCCAAGACAAAATAGGTATCGTGGAAGTAAATGTCACTACCGCTGGCCCCAAGGAAAATACCTGTGACGCCACCGATCAGGAATTCAGCAATGAAGGCGATAGCAAACAGCATCGGGGTGGTGAGCTGAATCGATGCGCCGTAGAGTGTGCCAATGTACACAAACAACATCTCGGTAACCGGAACTGAAATCAGCAGCGTGGTCACAGTAAAGATGTTGGCCATGCGTGGGTCAATACCAGCGACGAACTGGTGATGGGCCCAAACCACGAAGCTCAAAACGCCCGTAGCAATAGCCGTCCACAGTACGGTTTTGTAGGCGAACAGTTTCTTGCGGGCAAATACAGGCAAGACTTCTGCCACGATTCCCATTGCCGGGAGGAGTACTACGTACACTTCAGGGTGGCCAAAGAACCAGAACAAGTGCTGCCATAGGACTGGGTCACCACCGCGCACTGGATCGAAGAAACCCGTCCCGATAGTCTGATCGAAAAGTAACATCACAGCGCCTGCAATCAGCGGACCGACCGACGCCATGAACAGAATGCTTGCGATGATGATCATCCAGATTACGATCGGGATGTTATACATCTTCATCCCAGGCGCCCTAGAGTTCATCAGTGTGGTGATGAAGTTGATACCACCGAGAAGGAAGGCCACAAATTCTAGTGCCACAGCGAACAGCCACATGGGCGCACCGTAGGGAGTCTGGTTGTACACCGATGATGCAGACAGCGGAGGATACGAGGTCCAAGCACCACCGAAACCACCGCCTGGGACGAACATCGAGGCGATTAGGACGATCGCACTGAGCAGGAAGATCTGGTAGGACAGGCGGTTGACGCGTGGGAATACCATGTCGTCACAGCCAATCATCAATGGAATCAGGAAGTTACCAAACGCAGCGATCAGGACTGGCATGGCAAACCAGAAAATCATGATCGAGCCATGGTTGGTCACCATCGAGTTATAAAACTCTGGGGTGATCAAACCAAAGGGAGGCACTGCCTTACCTGGAAAGGCCATCTGCATGCGGAATGCATAAGACATCAAGGCGCCAATCACGCCCATGAGAATCCCTGTGAACAGGTACTGCATGCCGATGATTTTGTGATCTAAAGGAAAGATGTATTTTTGAACGAAACTCAACTCGTGATGGTCACCGTGCCCATGAGCATCGTGACCGTTAGCTGCAGCAGCATGTCCTTGCGTTGCCATCTTTACATCCCACCCTGATTCATTGCGATGCGATCCACGCCTTTAACCGGCAAGGACGCAGATTTCGGTACTTTTGAGTCTAGCCACTGACGGTACTCTTCAGGAGTATGCACATACACCTGGCCGCCCATGATACCGTGTCCGATACCGCACATCTGCGAGCACGGCACATCGTACTGGCCTGTCTTTGTGGGTTTGAACCAACCAGAAATTTGCCGCCCAGGAACCGCGTCCTGCTTGAAGCGGAAAGCCGGGATGGAGAAGCTGTGCAGCACATCGGCCGCCTCGAGCTTGAACTTATAAGTCTTATTCACGATCAGGTGAAGCTCATCGACCACCGACACATCGTCGTCGGTGCCCAACTTACCGTCCGGGCCAGAGTGGACAAACTCCCAAGCCCATTGGTGACCGACGACGCGTACTTCCTCATCGATCGGGGGCATCTCTTGCTTAACGTGGTACCAAGCGCGTACCGCGAAAACCAATATGACGATGTCACAAAGCAACACAAGGTTGTGCGGCCAGTGAATCCACTTCATCTGCTGCTTTGTCTCGCCCGTAATGTACTCAGCCTTCGGATTGCGAGAACGGCGATACTTGAACACAAAGTAGAATAGAGCAGCTTCGGCCAAAAGCAGCCAAAAGCCGCCAAGGATAGCCACGACATGGGTGACCTGGTCGATCTGCCCGGCATAAGACGACGCTGCTGCGATGAGTGATTCCATCATAGTGACTTAACTGCTGCCTCCGCTGAAACGGGCCTTACAGAACGAATATGATAACTGCGGCCCCGAAAGCCACGACTAAACCAACGATCGTAAAAAATAACTTTTTTGCCGTGACATCTGGGTCTTGTGCAACCACGTCTGAATCCCTCTCAAAGCGCGTTACTTAGCTACTGGTTCCGGCTTGAATGAGTTGATGTACGACACCACATTCAGCATCGCTGCATCATCCAAAGTCGCGGCAATACCTGCCATCGCGTACCCGTTAGGGTCTTTGGCGGGATCGTATCCACGGATTTTGTTTTTGAAATTCTTCAACTGCGTAAGCAAGTACCAATCATTGGCGCCAACGAGCGGCGGCGCATTCAGCGCTTGATTGCCCTCAGCCTTCGCCCCGTGACAAGCCTGGCACACCTGAAAAGTGGCTTCGCCCTTGGCGAGCTTGCCCTTGACGGTGTCTGGCGTGTTTGGGCGCGGCATGGCCGACACAAACTTAGCCACCGTCTTGCGGTTCTCCTCGTTCAAGGTCAACCCAATCGGCCGCATCCGCATGCCGTTGATATCCTTGACGTGGCCACCGCGCACGCTGGTGTGGAACTTGGTTAGCTGCGCCTCCAAATACCACTCAGGCAGCCCAGCGATTGCCGGAGCTCCGACAGCTTGGTTGCCCGCGCCGTCTACGGCATGGCACGAGGTGCACAGCTTGTATAGCTCTGCAGGCCGGTCGTTATCCCACGCGAAGGCGCGCGGCATGAAACCGACGAAAAGAGCGGTGAAAGTTACAATACGAAAGGCAGATTTGATCATCTATGCACCAATGACCAAGGTCAAAAGGGTAATCCACGATGCCAAGTAAGATAATCTCACATGAGGCGACAAACAACAAAGACCTTGCGTGATGACAAACTTTTTTTTGTCAGCTGTGTAATTTACAGGCAGCAGCCATGCGCCACTGAGCACCTTGGCATCACTGGACAGGGATAGCCCCATCGCGATATGACGCCAGGATCATGGCGAAAGGATCGTGCAAATATGGTTCGCAAAAATTTGGTGATTTTCCCAATACTAGCTGCTGCAGCGATTGGGGGCTTTTTACTCGTAAATAAATTGGCTGATACAACTGGCCAGGCCACAGGCACGAGCCATAGTCGTGTCGTTGACATTCCATTGACGGACGGAGACGGGCGATCGTTCACTTTGGCGGCATGGCCCCAGCAATGGACCGTGCTGTTCTTTGGCTACGCATCGTGTCCCGATGTTTGCCCGATGTCCCTTGCTTACTTATCAAAAGAACTACGCTCACTCGGCGACCTCGCACATCGGGTACAGCCGGTTTTTATTTCCGTTGATCCACAACGAGACCGCCCGGAAGTGCTCAAACAATACGTTGCAGCATTTGACAAACAAATCATCGGAGCGACAAGCACAGCCGACAACTTAAGCGAACTGGCAAAAAAGCTCGGCGTCTTCTACGAGGTGCAGCCGGACCAAGCAAAGCCCGGGACTAGCCCAGGTGAATCCCCGAACTACACCATCGTGCACAGCGGCGCTTTTTTCATACTGAAACCGGACGGCACCGTGGCAAAGACGCTATCTCCACCACAAGCACCAGGCGCTCTTAGTGACGCCCTGCGCGATATTTTAAGTAGCGGAGTCTGACATGAACATCACAAAGCTAGCTTTGCTAATCACCGCCGCACTTTACGCACCCGCACTGTTCGCCGGCCCAAGCCTGAAAATAAGCTCGGCCTGGATACGCGTGCCGCCACCAGGCGCAAAGGTTACAGCGTTGTATTTCACCGCGGAAAACACTGGTACAACTGCGCAAACCATTACCAAGATCAGCGTGGAAGGCGCGAATCGCACGGAAATGCATCAAAGCATAACCGATGCCAAGGGCATGATGAGAATGGAGCCATTGCCGCAGCTAAAACTCGACCCGAATTCCATGCTAAATTTTGCCCCAGGCGGCAATCACGCTATGGTCTTTGGGGCTCTGCCCAAGCTAAAAACAGGAGCCAAGATTAAAGTGACTGTGCATCTGGAGGGTGGTGCGTCAGTTCAAACCGAAGCGGTCGCCCGCGGCTCCAGTGACTCAGATGCCGGCCAGCACCAACATAGCAATGGTGGCACCGCCAATCAGCACCACCATGAATAAGAATGACTTCTGAGGGAGGGTGGTAGTCTCCACCCGCCCAAGCAACCAAGCGACCACCACCGTAAACTTAGCGAGCGCTAGGCCAAGCATCAAAGCCACCAGCGCCGACGAAGCTAAGCCCAACGCCTGTCTTTGGCCAAAAATCAGCCATTCGATGCAGGTTACGGCAATTAAGAGCGAGCAGATAAGCCGAAATGGCCACCTGTCTACCGCACTATTGCTGTGTCCGCTCGTCGCCATATTTAGATCTCGTTTCGCGCAGCCGAGTCTGTTTAGCAAAGGCCGAGTTATAGTCTCGAAGTGGGGCCGGAGCAACCCTAAGCCGACGCGGTTTAATCAAACATCGAATTTACCTGGCTTTCGAGTGGGTTAGACCGTTAAGCTAAAGAGACGGGTGCTGCTTGGAGGAGATCAGGAGTTGCTGCAACGCACAGTTCGCCGACAAAATGTGCAGATTGGCAAGAGACGCTGGCGACCCATCGCTATCGCTCTGCTGCCAATTCTAGGCATCGCTTTGCTTTACTTGCTCCTACCTGATCCAGGCCCCCGCATCCGCGACCTCCCCATCATGGATACCGAGCTTTACCCTATCGTTGGCAGCTTGCGCGCACCGGGATTAAACGCCCCATTGGCTCCAGGGGCCGGTAATTCAGGCTCGGATGGCCGCGCCGCGCAACTAGGGCGCAAGCTCTTTCACTCCAGTGACCTAACACCCAGTGGCGACATGAGCTGCGCCAGCTGTCACGCTAGCCCGACACCTTTGACAGCTGCAAGCCCCAACTTGCCGGAGCTCATCAACCTGCGCTTTGCCCACTGGTTCGGCAGTGGCGGCGATACCGACAGCATCGGAGCCGCTTCACTCGCTGCGCTGGAAAACCCCACACACATGGCTAGCTCACGGCTATTTATAGTCACACAAATCCTCGGTCCCTGGCGCCGTGATTATGAAGCTGTATTTGGCAATCTGCCCAGCGAGTTAATAGGTTCCGACGCATTACCCTCGGCGGGCCTACCTGCGCCTCCGCTTCTGCAGTGGGAGGTCAATGTTGCAGCTGCCGGACTCGCCTCCATGGGCGATTCCCATTTACTAGACAACATTATCAGCAAGGCGATCGGTGAGCACCTTGCACCTGCCTTGGAACTCTCAAGGCGCGCATTTGATCAAGCCCCGCCCCCACCGGGTTGGGTCGCAGCCTATGAAAAAATGTCGCCGTCTCAGGTAGCCGCAGTGAACCAAGTGTACGCTAATGTCGGTGTCGCTATCGGCAGCTACCTGCGAGGACTTGTAGCATTCGACTCTGCGTTTGATCGATTTGCCGATCGTTGGCGTGAGAATATTGCTGCGGCCGCGGCTTTAGGCGATGGCTTCACCAACCGGGAACTCATTGGCTTAAAATTATTTGTCGGCCCCGGGCAGTGCATCAATTGCCACAGTGGTCCGACGCTCACCGATCAGCAGTTCCACAATATTGGGCTTTCTCAGCTTGGTGAGACCATCATGGGCGGACGTGCCGTCGGCAGTGTCCGCGTCCTCACCAATCCATTCAACTGCATCGGACCGTTTGGACAAAAACTACGCCGCGAAGCGAGCGACTGCGCCCACATCACAACCCTGAATACCGAGGACATACGTAATCTGGGCGCATTCAAAACCCCAAGCCTACGCAATCTTGCGCACCGCCAAAGATTTATGCATGACCAACGCTTTACTACCCTGGAAACTACGCTAGCCTATTATAACGAGCTAACCGACCGGGTTGCGATTGGACAACGCGATCCGGCGCTGCGCCCACTCGGATTCACCAGTGAAGAATTGGAGGCCTTGGAGGCATTCCTAAACTCGTTGTCTTCACCCGTCCGGGACCTTAACGAGAAAAGTCGACACTAGCAGACATGGGGACATGGGGTCGGGCACTCTCAGGAAACCCCTGAAAATACTGGTATCAGCCGATACTTACCCAAAATTGGGGAGCCTCCCTTTTCCCAGACTTTAAGCTAAGTCGCCGTATTTAAATGTTTTTACGCCCAAGTGGAAGTCGCAATGCTGGCTGCGGACTTAGGGTGCGAGGCGACCGTAATCTGCCGAAATTTTTGAATAAAAAAGCACTAAAGAATTATCCCTGCCGTGACGATTACCTACAGAGATGAATAGGAAAGAGTCATATTTTTGCCATGAGTTAGGCAGCCGATGGATAGATTCTCGAAAAACTTCTACTTCACGAGCATGGCTTGCTTGCTTAGCGTGTGGATCTGCACATCGCCGACAGCATTGGCTGAGAGTGGAAATTTTTCTCTGTCTTACTCGGGACGTCTGACTCAAGCCGATGGTGCGCCATTAAGTGGGCCTGTCGATGTGACCGTTAAGTTCTGGAGCGCGGCCGAAGCGGGCAACATGCTAGGAACTCCGATTGAGCTAACTAATATAACTCTAAATCAAGGTCTGTTTACAATCCCGCTCGATCTGAATCCCGCTCAAGTTACCGCAGTGTTTGGCCAAGGCACAGATCCCGTATTTATCGAGATTACTGCAGCTGGAAAGACATACCCGAGGCAGCAATATAGTTTTGTTCCATTCGCGTTAAGAGTACCTGTCGATGGAAAGACGTTGGCGTTTGACGGTGACGGCAAGCTCGGTCTCTCGCTAACCAGTCAACCAAGCGCAAATCAGTTTTTAACCAAAGATAGCAACGGTCGCCTCGCGTGGGTCAGTCCCGTAGTAAGCACACTTCAGGGACAAAGTATTGCTAGCACGGCTCCGACCTCTGGGCAGATACTCACTTATTCCGGTGGCCAGTGGGTACCGCAGACACTCGCAGTTGCTGGTGCCGCCGGGGGCACAGTGACGAATGTTAGTGCTACTGCGCCGCTAAACGTCACCACAGGAACAACGACACCAGTGATCTCGATGGCACAGGCCAGCGGATCAGCGAGTGGTTATCTCAGCTCCGCTGATTGGACTGCATTTAATGCTAAGCCTGGTGCCGCGGTCACAAGCGTGTCGACCGGCACGGGCCTAACTGGTGGGCCGATTACATCTAGCGGCACGATTAGTTTGAGTAACACAGCGGTTACTCCCGGATCTTACACACGTGCGAATATTGCTGTAGATGCTCAGGGTCGACTGACGGCCGCGACCAACGGAGCAAGTGTAAATCTTGCGAGCGAAGTCAGCGGCACGCTGCCAGTGGGAAGTGGCGGTACGGGTGCGGCGAGTTTTACTAACAACGGCATTTTGGTGGGATCAGGAAGCCTGCCGGTATCGACGGTAACTGGGTCGCATTATCAAGTGCTCACAGCTAGTGCTAATGGTACGCCGAGTTTTGGCTCGCTTAATTTGGATCAGACAGCTGCAGTTACGGGTATTCTACCTAAGGCAAATGGTGGTACCGGCGTAAACTCTACGGCAAATTTTCCAAGCTCTGGTGTAATCGTTACCGAAGGTGCGACAGAAACACTGACCAATAAAACTTTGAGCGGCGCTACGATCGACGGCGCATCAAGTATTGGCGGCTCAACTGCGATCAATACGACCGGTACTGTAAAGTCGGGTGCCCAGACAGTGGCGGGTAACGTCACGATTCTTGGTAATAGCACGACAGCTAATAAACTTGTCCTGAACGACAAAGGCTCTGCTAATTCAGTTGCACTGAAAGCTCCGGATACATTGGTGTCATCACTGACCTTGGAATTGCCGTCGAGCAGCGGTAGTAATGGTCAAGTACTCGCCACCAACGGTTCTGGTATTTTAAGCTGGGTTTCTGCTGCGACCGGCAGTGTTACCAACATCACGGGTACGGCTCCAATATCAGTCGCCACTGGTACCTCAACGCCGGTCATTTCTATGCCACAAGCGAACAGTGCAACGAATGGTTATCTAAGCTCGGTTGACTGGACTGCGTTTAATAGTAAACAAGCTGCCGGTAACTACATCACCGCTCTCACTGGTGACGTAACAGCGACGGGCCCTGGGTCTTCCGCAGCAACACTGGCTGCCGTCGCTATCGCTGGTACTTCAACCAAAGTGACATACGATGTAAAAGGCCGCGTGACCTCCGGCACTTCGCTGACAGCATTAGATGTCCCGCCATTGAGCGCCGACATTATCACTTCCGGAACTCTTGCAGTCGGCAACGGTGGTACTGGAGCTAATCTCAGCAGTACCGGTGGTGCAGGTCACTACCTTAAACAAGCTACATCGGGCGGTAGTGTGACCGTCGGGACGATTGCTGCAAGCGATATCACTTCGTCACTTGGTTACTCACCACTTAATAAAGCTGGCGACACAGTAACAGGCATACTAAACCTCAGCGCAAACGATCTTAGCAACTCTGGCAATATCCAGATGGCGGCGTCCAAGACGCTAGCACTTAGTACAAACTCCACAGATCCCTCAGGACTAGTGGCGAGCGATGTCGGCAAAACATGGTTTAATTCGAGCACCAATCAGATTAAGTACTGGAACGGATCTGCAGCCGTTGCGCTCGGTGCCGCGGGCTCGGGACTTGCTAATCTCAATGGTCAAACAGGTAACACCCAGACCTTTGCCACGCCTGGTACATCGGGTACTGTGCCGACTTGGTCGTCAGAGAGTAATGCCCATACACTTAATATTCCGATGGCCTCTGCAACAAGTGTGACTGCTGGTTTATTATCTAATGCTGATTATGCGACATTTAACGGTAAGCAAGCGGCTGGTAACTACATCACAACTCTCACTGGCGACGTAACTACGTCTGGATTTAGCGCCGGATCCGCAACTGCCACTTTAGCTAGTGTCTCGTCTGGTGGCACATCAACTAAAGTAACCTTCGATACTAAAGGTCGAGTAACCTCGGGTACGACACTTAGCGCAGCAGACATTCCACCTTTGAGCGCAGCCGTCATCACGTCAGGTACGCTAACAGTCGCCAACGGAGGCACCGGCACGACCACGCTGGCCGCTAACAATGTGATTCTTGGCAACGGAACTAGTGCCGTCCAAACCGTGGCCCCGGGCACGAGCGGCAACGTCCTCACGTCAAATGGGACGACGTGGCAAAGCATTGCACTGCCAGCCAGCGTTACCAGCGTAACAGGCACAGCTCCAATTTCAGTCGCCAACGGTACCTCAACACCAGTGATTTCCATGGCGCAAGCTAACAGTACCACCAGCGGTTATCTAAGTCCGACCGACTGGACTACGTTCAATAGCAAACAAGCTGCTGGTAGCTACATAAGCGCTTTGACTGGCGACGTCACAGCCACTGGCCCTGGGTCTAGTGCTGCCACACTGGCTGCAGTCGCTATCGCAGGAACGTCTACCAAAGTGACGTATGACGTAAAAGGCCGCGTAACTTCGGGTACGTCGCTAACAGCAGCTGATTTACCTAGTCATAGCGCAGCCCTCATCACTGCCGGCACTCTTGCAGTCGCCAATGGTGGTACGGGACTATCAGCTGCGCCGACAAACGGTCAGATTCCCATTGGTAACGGGACTGGTTATACGCTAGCGACGATCACTGGTAGTACCGGTATCACGGTGACTAATTCGGCTGGTGGTATCTTAGTGGCCAGCAGCGTTGATCCAGCGACCAAAGTGAATAAGTCTGGTGATGTTATGACAGGTGCCTTGCAGTTGCCGACAAATGGTCTGGTGGCAGGGACATCTCAGTTGGTACTGGCAAATGGGAATGTCGGGATTGGGACTACATCGCCGGCCACCAAGTTAGATGTAGCGGGTACGATACAGGCAAAAGGGGATTCTTCGGCAAGTTGGAGCGCTGCGTCTATTTTTTCAGTCGATTCAGGAGCTAGCGGACGAACATA